>JBIPND010000016.1:0-14553 GCA_044374015.1 Luteolibacter sp.
CGGTTGGCGGGCAGATGCTCAGCCAGTCAACACGCAAGGCATTGCCACAAGTGATCCAATTGGCGGCTTCCAGCGGGAGGAACTCGGCCAACGCGAGTTGCTGGCCGCGATAGAGCACGTCGCACTGATACTCGGCGATGATCAGGGCGAGGCGTGCGATCTCGCAGGAGAAGTGGCGAATTTCGATGCCCCGGTAATTGGTGAGCGGGATGTCGGTCTTGCGCTCGATCTCGCCGCGGCGGCGGTTGATCTCCGCCTCGATCTCCCGCATCTGCTTGTAGGCGATGACGAGGAAATTGCCGGAGCCGCAGGCGGGATCGAAGACGCGGATGCGGGCGATGCGCTGGCGGAGGTTCAGCAGCTTACGGGCGTTGTCACCCGCCTCCGCCAGTTTTTCCCGCAGCTCGTCGAGAAAGAGCGGGTTAATCACCTTGAGGATGTTCGGCACGCTGGTGTAGTGCATGCCGAGCGCGCCGCGCTCCTCGTTATCCGCCACGGCCTGGATCATGGAGCCGAAGATGTCGGGATTGATCTTCTGCCACGGCAGCTCGCCGACCTTGAGCAGGTAGGCGCGGGCGATCCTGCTGAAGCGGGGAACGCTGGGTGCGCCAACGTCCTCGTTGGCCCTGGGAACGCCGACGTCCTCGTCGGCAAGTGAATGGGGTGACAATGAAGAGTCGTTTCCGGTTTTTCCATTGGCTTTCTCATTCGCCTTGCCGACGAGGACGTCGGCGCTCCCAGGTTTGCCGAACAGCCCGCCGTTCACATAGGGGAAGACATTCGCCCAATTGCGGATGCCCGCCGCATCGCGGTGGAAGTTGCTGATTTTTCCCTCGTGCCGGATCGGGATGTTCATGGCGAGGAAGAGTTCGGAAATCACCTCGCCCGTCTTGGAGGGATCTCCCGCGCTCATCTGCTCCACCGTGTCGCTGAACAAGCCTTCCCCGTGGAAAATGTCCGTGTCCTCCGCAAAGAAGCAGAAGATCAGCCGGGCCATGAAGTGGTTCAGATCCTCGCGTCGCGCGGCGGTGGCCCACTCCGGGTTGTCCTTGAGCAGCTCGATGTAGAGCCGGTTCAAGCGGCCGGTGGCCTTGATGTCGAAAGAGCTTTCCCGGATCTGCTTGACGGTGGTGATCCCGGCCAGCGGCAGGAAATAGCCGAAGTGGTCGGAAAACTCCGCATAGGAGCAGACGATGGGTTCGTCGTCATCGGCCAGGTTCTCCGCCTCGATGGTTTCGCCGTCGGTGGCCAGAATGAACTTGGCCTTGAGTCGCGCCGTCGCCGGACTTTCCCGCAACGCCTTCAGGGTCTTCGCCACCTCACCGGGCGCGCAGACCTTGAGGTGGATGTTGCTGCGCTGGAGGACGCCACCGAGGTCGGACTTGTTCGAGTCGCCGCTCCGCAGCTTCTTGAGGGTCGTTTCCTTGTTTCCGAACGCCTCCAGGAACGCGAACGGGAAGTTGTCCCGGTCGAACGGCTGCTCCATCAGCGTCGAAACGGCATCGGCAATCTCAACGGCGTTCATGCAGCGGATTTTGGTTTCCGCTGGGCCGGGCGGCAAGATGCTTTAATTCTGAAATGCGGTCGCCCCACTCGACCGGCGGGGCGCCTGTCGGAACACGCGGGGCGCGTGTGTTCCCCGACGCGCTCGCGGAGGAAGGTTTGGGAGGAGGTGTGGGGCATGGGCGAGTGAAGAAGTGCCGAGTGATCAGTGAGCAGGGAAGAAAAAGAAGAGTTGGGAGTGCCGGGAGAGCGGAATGCGCGGGCCGGAGATGCGGCGGAAGAGTGGCGGGGACAGTGCGTGATGGGTGGTGGGCGGTAGGCCTGAGGCCTGAGGCGAGGCTAGGGGATTGAGTTAGGACGGGAAGGAGAATCAGTCATCGGCTAATGGAAGGGCCGAACTTTACAGCCGAAAAGCCCTTGGATGGCTCCGGATCCAAGGGTGAATCGAGAGGGAAAGGCCGCCGCCGCGCGGAAAGCCTCTCCTTCACCGCCTTAAAGAATTTACCGTAAAGATCACAAAGATCATAAAGAACTCGAAGATCCGGAAGGGCTGCCGGGACCGCGCCACAATGCGCTCGACCGACCTATCACTCCATCAGCACCCGGTTTCCATTAGGAAGCGCCGCATCTGGCGTGATGCACGCCTTCGTTCCGCCGCCCCGGGCTCGGATCCCCAACCGATACGAAAATCGCCTTCACTCATGCCATTTGTCCCTGCTCCTTGAAGATGCCCGACCCTATCTTCCATGAGGCGGCCGGAATCCGCCGCGGAACAGAGTCGCCACCCACCCCCGAAAAACCCAAAATCTGGGAATGGGAGACGCTCTTCATGGGGCGTGTGAGTCTATCGCTCCTCCACGCGATCTTTGCAATCCACACGCGCCCACGACAACAGGACCCGGGTTGCGCCGCAAACCATTTCAACAGTCGAAATGCGGCATTATCACGCAGGATCCCGTCACCGTCATCGTTCTCCTTGTGAATCGAATATCAGCATGCCATACGAGTGGCCTCGTCAGCATTCAATTTCACCATGAACCGCCGCCACTTCATCACCACCACCACCGCCGTCGGCGCAAGCTCCGCCGTCGGAATCCACACCGCGACCGCCGCAGCTCCCCGCCAGGGATCGCTCGTCAAACCGGACGCCGTCATTTTGTTCCAAGGCGATTCCATCACCGACGCCGGCCGCAGCCGCGAGGAGGCCGGACAACCTAACAGCCAAGCAGCACTCGGCAAGGGCTATGCCTGGCTCGCCGCCTCACAACTCCTAACCGACCGGCCGGCCGACAACCTCAAGATCTACAACCGCGGCATCAGCGGCCACAAGGTCCCCCAGTTGGCCGCCCGCTGGCAGACCGACTGCCTCGACCTCAAGCCCGACGTGCTCAGCATCCTGATCGGCGTGAATGATATCTGGCACAAGCTCGGCGGCAAATACGAAGGCACGCCCGCGACTTATGAACGGGACTATCTCGCACTGGTGGAAAGCACGCTCAAGGCGCTGCCGGAAGTGAAAATCGTCATTTGCGAGCCGTTCGTGCTGCGTTGCGGAGCGGTGAAGGACAACTGGTTTCCGGAATTCGACGCCTACCGCGCGGCCGCCAAAAAGGTCGCGGAAACCTTCCACGCCACCTTCGTCCCCTTCCAAACGATGTTCGACGAAGCCGCAAAACTCGCCCCGCCGGAGCACTGGGCCGGCGACGGCGTGCACCCCTCCGCCAACGGAGCCTCGCTGATGGCGCACCACTGGCTGAAGGCGGTCGGCGGATGGATCGGTGCCGGATTCTAGCAAAGCTGAATCGCCCGGCCTTCGTCCGCGGAGGACATCGCGCCTAACACGAGGGCGAGGCTTTTGAGATTGTCGGCAGCGGAGTTATCAGGTTCCCGGTTTTCCTCGATGGCGCATAACAGTTCGCCCATGCAGCCGCGGAAGCCGTCGGGAAACCACGAGCCTTGGAGTTCCGCCGTGGCCGTGCCTTCGGCGGTGACGACCTCGACGGATGTGATTCCGCAAATGTCGCCCACGGCGTGCAAGGTGCCTTTGGTGCCGGTGATGGTGCAGGTTTCGCGGGCGCCGAAGCGGCTGCAGCCATTGAAGGCCAAGGTCGCCATGCCTTGCGGAAAGGAAATCGCCGCACTCGCTAACAGCGGCGGCTTCAGCGGTTGATCGGGAAAACGTGCGAGCGTGGCAAAGATCGATGCCGCGTCCTGATCCATGAAAAACGAACGCGCGGCGTCGAGCCAGTGGATGCCGAAATCATAGAGCATCAGGTGGTGGATTTCCTCAAACGGCGTGCCCGCCGTCCAGGTGTGATCCCAGTTGAGCACCATGTGCACGGAGCCGACTTCGCCGATCAGCCCGGCGCGCACCGCGTGGCGCATGTAGGAAAAGTAAGGAGCCCAGCGGCCGTTCTGATTGACCGCGATGCGGACACCGGCGGCACGCGCGAGTTCCACCAGTCGCTCGCCGGTAGCGAGATCAGCGGCGAAGGGTTTCTGGCTGAGAATGTGTGTCCCGGCGGAGATCGCCTGTTCGATCAACTCCGCACGGACCTTCGGGTGCGTGGCGATATCGATGACTTGGATTTGATCATTGCCTAACATTTCCTCCACGCTGGAGCAGACTTGGGCGTCTGGATAGAATTCGTTGCGGCGGTTCTCGGCGGCGGCGGGGTTCGCATCGTAAAACGCGGCGACCTCCCAGCCGGCGGCGCGATACGCTTTCAGATGGTGCTCGGTGATGCCGCCGCAGCCGATCAATCCGATTTTAGGAGCCGGGCCGGCGGGTGACGGCGGACCGTAGGGAAACACTGGCGCGGGGATCCGCGCGGCGATGGTGGATTTGAGATCGTAATTTTTGGACATGGCTGGAGCTGGAAAGCGGCCCGGGAATCTGCCCGGAGACCGGGGTGATTCAGGTGTGAATGGTCTTCGGCGCCCTCGTTGAAAACAGCGTCGATTCGCGTGCGACGCCTGTCTTTGGCGAGGGCGCCAAAGACAACACGCGAGGCGCGTGTGCTCCCCAACTCATGAAACCAATGGCATGGTGCGGCCGGTTTCGACGCTGAGCACTGCGGAATCCACAATCTGCTGGCCGATGCGGGCGATGGCGGGTGAGAGCGGACCGTCGATGGGGCGACCGGTTTCCAGGCAATGAAGCACATAGGCGATGGGATTGTGAAACGGATGCGCAAGCACATCCACCGGCAGGTCCTCGCCCCCGGGGCAAGCGGCGGTTTGCAAACGCACGCTGGTTTCAAAATCATAACTGGAAACCGTGCCGCTGGTGCCCACGACCACAAATCCGCACTTCGGCTGCGGTTGGATTTTCCAGGGATCGGTAAAGGTGCCCCAGCGGGTTTCGAACTTCGATAGCCCGGTCGCATAGCGGGCGATGACGATGGCGTGTTCGTCCACTTCAAGCCCGGCGGGGCAATCGGTGACGGCGGTCACCTCGATCGGCGCGCGGCCATCCATGAACCAGGTGCCCAGCGTGGTGCCGTAACCCAGATAGTCTAACAAAGATCCGCCGCCGGCAGATTTTTTATAGAACCAACTCGCGGCTTTGGCTTCGGCGGTGGGCGTGGTCTCCACCTTGTCCGCCGCGTGCCAAAGCGGGCCGCGGTTGCCATCGTAGTAATGCACTTCGATGACCTCACCGATGCGGCCTTCGTCGATCAAGCGCTTGGCGGTGACGTGCGCCGGATACCAGCGCAGCGGCCAGTTGATGATGAGTTCCCTGCCGGTGGCGGCCAGCGCCGCGATCATCGCATCCGCATCCGCGAGGCTGGTGGCGAACGGTTTTTCCATCAGAACGTGGGTGCCGAATGGTGCCACCTTGCGCGTCCACTCCGCATGCTCCGCAGTGGCCGGGCAGAGGATGACGAGGTCGGGGCGGGATCGTTCGAGGCACTCGCGGTGGTCGGTGAAGACTCGGTTTTCCGGAATGCCGAAGTTGGCGATGGCACTCCGCATCCGCTCCGGATATTCGTCGCAGATGCCGACGATCTCCGCGTTCGGGTGTTCGTGGACCATGCGCAGCAGGTCGCCCATGTGCATGTGATCAAAATTGATTCCGGCGATTTTCCAGGGTTTTTTCATGGGAGGGTGTGGGTTCGTGGCGGCGGTTTTCAACCGGCATGCCTAAACGATTGATGGGCATGGCGGTTGGAAACCGCCGCCACGGTGAGCTTCGGCAAACGCATACGCGGTTGCAGGGTTCGTTACAAAAATCTGAAATACATCGGCGGCAGTCAACCCTGCGGATTTCATTTGGTCGGTGAAGGTGGTGAGTAAAAAGTCCATGCCGGGACTGCCGCCGTGTTGTTTCCAGGTTGATGGTTTCGCCAGTGGCGATTTTGATTAATCCGGCGCGGTGCCATGATACTCATAGATCGAGGCCCTCGCCGTTTTTGAGAACCTGATAGTTCTGGCCGCGGCCTTGGCATTCCGATTCGAAAAGATCGGGGGCTGCGGTGTTGAAGGCGAACAGGTCGAAGTGATGCGGAATGGCGAGTCCGGCGTGGATCTGGCGGGCGAGTTCCGCCGCCTCGCGGCCGTCGAGGTTGCCGGCGACGCGGCGCTGCGGCTGGTTGCCGTTGATCGGCAGGAACGCGACGTCCGGTCGGAACGGGGCGAGCGCGGGAATCAGGCCGTCGTGCATCAAGGTATCGCCGCTGTGATAGAAGCTGCGGCCGCCGAATCGCGCGACGAATCCAAGGAACTTGCAGCAGCCGTTTTCATCGCGCTCCACCGTATTATGTGCGGCCGCGATGCCGTGGAACGTGATCTCCCCCACCCCCGTGCTCTCGCCGGCATCGATTGCGACGAGGCGGTCTTCGACGGCTCCAAGACGGCCCAACACGAACCCGCGGTTGGCGCGCGGGATGACGAGTTTGGCTTGCGGGTTTGCCGCGAAAAGCGGCAGAAGTGTTTCCGCGTCGAGGTGGTCGGTGTGGTTGTGCGAGCTGGTGATGACATCGATGCCGGTCAGCAGGCCGGGGTCGATCACCCGTTCGGTGACGCGCGTGTGCGGCTTGTCGGTGGTGGCGTATTTGATCGTCAGGGAATCGGATAGATAGGGATCGAACAGGACGGTGGCTTGCGGCGTGACGACCAGAAACCCGCTCTGCCCGAGCCACCAAAGCCGCGAGCGACCTTCGGCGCGGGCTTGGGCGATGTCGGCGAGCAGGGCAGCGTCTTTTTGGTGGGCGGGGTTCATGGCGTGATCTATGTTTCCAAGGGGCGTAGAAACCAAGGAAGAGCGGTGGTGACTTCGATACCATCGGGCACGGGGGTGCCGACGGGGAGTGGATCGAGCGTGATAAGAAGCGGTTTGGAGTGCGGCATGAGCGTGGGGATCTCGGCTAGAGCTCGGATTTCACGGGCGAATGTTTCCAAATTCGAGGCATCCGCGCAAACTTGGATGAGCAACACCTCACCGTCCGGGGCAACGGCATGGAAATCGATCTCGTTTCCATGCGGTGTGCGGAAATAGTGCACCTCGCAGCCGCGACGCAGGAGTTCTATATAGACAGCGCACTCTAGCGAGTGGCCGAGGTTAGCGCGACCGACGCGTTCGTAAATCGGAATCAGCCCCGGATCGATGGGGTAGGCTTTGCGTGGATTAACCATGCGCTGGCGCTCGGAAGCGGTAAACAGAGAGGTGGTGCGGATGAGGAAGGCATCCTCGAAATGGCCGAGAAAGGCATGCAGGCTGTCTTTGGCAACGGGCAGGCCTTGGGATTTTAAGGCATCATAAAACTTCTGAATACTAAACGGAGCACAAGGACTGCCGAGCAGGTGGCGCTGGAGCCAGCGGAGGGCGACTGGATTTGAAATGCCGTGGCGCTCGATGACATCCCGTAGTACGGCGACATCAACGTATCCTTGGAGGAGCGGTCGACGGTCGCGGGTTTCAATGCCCTGTGCATCGGGAAATCCTCCTTCCGTGAGGTAGCAACGGAAGACATGTTCATACGTGGAACGACGGGCCTTCGGGAGTTGGTCCCATGGTTTCTCTGGCAGGAGCTTCCGGTGGAGGAGCGCTTCTCGAAAGCTGAACGGGTAAACGGTGACCTCCATCGCGCGACCGCGCATGCTGGTGTGCACTTCACGACTCAGCATGGAGGCGGATGATCCGGAGAGGAATAGACGGATTTTTTCGGTATCGAGGACTCGCCGGGCAAAAGTTTCCCAACCGGAAACCAACTGGATCTCATCCAGAAACAGAGTGATCCCGGATGAATCCCGGAACTGGGGATGCATCTGGAAATAGCTTTCCAGAAGAAAGGACAGGTCGGAGGCGTCCATGCCAATAAGGCGATCATCCTCGAAGTTCAGATACACCAGCGATTCGCGAGCTTCGCCAGCGGCCACGAGGTCTCCGAGACACTGCCACAAAAAACAGGATTTGCCGCTGCGCCGCATGCCAATCACGGCCATCGCCTTGCCAGGAACCTGGGGCAAACGGATTTCACGTCGTGTCAATCCAGGCACTGGGGCGACGAGTGCGTCGGCCAGCTTTTCCTTGAGTGTGTTTTGAATTTCTCCTTTCAAGAAAGATAAAATTGCACATATTTCTCCTTTTGTGAAGGAGAAATATGCTAGGTCGCTTCAGGCTTCGGCGCGCACGAGTTTCACACCTTCGACCATGTTGGCCAGTTTGCGTTTGGCGGCCCAGCGGGCGGTTTGGCTGAGGCCGCAGTCGGGGGCGAAGACCAGGCGGTCGGCGGGCGCGTGTTTCAAACAGAGGCGCACGCGGTTGGCGATGTCTTCCGGGGTTTCGATATAATAACTCTTCACATCGACGATGCCGACGGCGACATCCATGCGTTCGGCGATTTGCGAGATGAGTTCGATCTCGGCGAACTCGCGGCTGGCCATTTCAACGTGCATTTCGTCGCACTTGAAATCGAGGAAATCCGGGAACATCGGCGCGATGCGGCGGAAGCCGACCGCGTGGCCTTTGAAGTTGCCGAAACACAGATGCGTGCAGAGACGCGTTTTGCCATAAACGGTCTCGACGGTGCGGTTGAAGAGATCGACGAAACGCTTGGTGTCCTCCTTGTAGGCATAACAACTCATCGACGGCTCATCGACGCTGATTTCCTCACAACCGGCTTCGACCAGCGCTTCAAGTTCCCGTCTAACCATCGGCAGCAGCGCCTCGGTGAGCGCCCAGCGGTCGGGGTAGTCAGCATTGGGCAGGAGGCGGCCGCTCATGGTGTAGGGGCCGGGCACGCTGGCCTTGAGGGTGACCGGAGCAGAATCGGGAAACGGCTGCTTCAATCTGACAAGCCGCTGGTATTCCTCGACCACGCCAAGTCCGTTAGGGGCGGAGAGTTCGCCGACGACCTGGTGTTTGCCGCGCTGGTCATGGGCGGGCGGGCCGAAACGGCGGGGCGAGGCGGATTCGAGTTCGATGCCGTTGATGTAGCCGTAAAATGATAGATTGAAGTCGAGGCGGGTTTGCTCGCCATCGGTGATGACGTCGAGACCGGCGGAGATTTGATCGTGCAGGGCGGTGATTACGGCGTCGTCCTGGACTTCGGCGCGGTCGGCGATGCCGAATTTTTCGAGGTTTCCGGAGGCGAATTCAAGCCAGCTGGGAAACGAGTAGCTGCCGATGACGGAGGTGCGGAGTGGGTTGGATTTCATGGTGTATTGGTTAAGATCTGGCAGATCAGTCGGATCTTTGGGTTCTTCCTAAGCCGACATTCGCATAAAGCCGTGCGAGGCGGTGGGCGTGTTCGTCATAGGCGGATTCGAAAAGTTCGGTGGCACGCTCACTGCCGCAAATCACACCGCTTGTTAGAACCTTGGGGGCTTGTCCGGCGGCGGTGAGACGGGCGGCGGTTTCAGCTTTGAGCGAGTTGATGAGCAAACATCCGCCAACGGTGGAGCCCGGTGCGACCGGAGTGTCGAGGCCCGGCAGGTAAACCATGGCGTCGCCGGCGGGTGCTCCGGTATCGAGCACCAGATCGGCGAAATCGGTGAGTTTTTTGCCGCGGGCGTCGCGGGTGGTGGAGGCGTCGAGATGAAGTTGGCTGACGAGTGCGACCACCTTGATGCCGCGTTTTTGAAATTCCTCGGCCATTTCAATCGGCACCACATTGCAGCCGCTGGATGAGATGATCAGCGCGGTGTCCTCACCCGTTAGATCGAAGTTGCGGAGGATGCGCGGGGCGAAGCCACTGACGTTTTCGAGGAACATCGCCTGGCGCTGGCCGTTGGCACCGACCACGAGATTGTGGAATGAAAGGGATAGTTCGACGATCGGATTCCAGCCCGGGAACGACCCGTAGCGCGGCCACATTTCCTCAACCATCATCCGCGAATGGCCGGAGCCGAAGACGTGGACCATGCGGCCGGCGAGAATGGTTTGGGAAAACCAGTCGGCAGCCTGTTGGATCAGCGCCTCCTGGGCGGCGACGCGGTCGATGATGTTGCGGGATTTTGCGAGGAAATCGGCGGTTGGGGACATGGTGGGGAATTTTGAATGACGAATGATGAATTTTGAATGGAGTAAAATGCGGCACCGGTGGCACCGGCCCAGTCGCCGAGGGTGGCGCGGAGGATTTCGACGCGGTGGCCGTTAGGCCGCCATTCCATGCGTTCGAGCTCGGCGGCTAGCGGGATGAAAAGGGCGTCACCGGCCTCGGCGATGCCGCCGCCGATGACGACGGCTTCGGGGTCGAGGATGTTGATGAAGGAGGCGATGCCGGCGGCGAGATCGCGGATGGTGGTTTGCCAGTCGAGTCCCTCAAGACCGGGCAGTCGCCCGGGCATGTGAGCGATGCAACGTTCATCCTTGGACGGCAACCCGGGCGCGGCCACGCCGATGGCGGCGGGTTGGCCATGCATGACTAACAATTGTCCAACACAGGATTTCACCGAGTCCTGCCAATCGCCGCCGCCGGTGGGCGTGGTGCTGCGGGCGATTTCCCGGCCATCGGGCGTGAGGCACAGCGCCTTGAGCCGGGTGCCGCCGAGGTCGAGACCTAACAACCATGGTGCTTGCGTGCTCATGGCAGTTGGCCTTCGGAAACCTCCCAGCCACCATCGACTGCGAGCACCTGTCCGGTGGTGAAGGCGGATCCGGGCGAGAGGAAATAAACGACCGCGGCATCGAGGTCGGACGGACGGCCGATGCGTCCGCCATCGAGCGGCTGCTTGGTGCGGATGAACGTGAGGATTTCCTCATCCCCGGCGGCGCGTTTCGCCATCGGCGTCTCGACCAGGGCCGGTGAGATCACGTTGGCGCGGATGTCATGCGGCGCGTAGTAGGCGGCGATGGATTTGGTGAATCCGATCACCGCGGATTTGGCGGCGGCGTAGATGTGGGTGGAGAAAAACCGGGGCGATGGCGACCCACCGAGCACCGAACCCATGTTGAGGATGCTGCCCCCCTGGCCTTCTGAGAGAAAATGTCTGACAGCGGCGCGGTTTGATAGAATCAGCGATTCCAGGTTGAGCGACAAGGTCGCATGGATGCCATCGTCGGTGACTTCGTGCAAGGGACCATCGCCCATGCGGCGGCCACTGCCGCCGGCGACATGATAGAGCGCGTGAAACCCGCCGAAGCGGGAAACGGCAAGCGCGATCGCCTGCTCTGCGTGATCCGGCACGCAGGCGTCTCCGGTCACTGCGGCGGCGCGCCCGCCAAGTGCGGCGATGGCGGCATCCGCGCTTTCCGGGCTGCGGCCGGTGATGACCACGCCATGCGCCCCGGCGGCGAGCACCGCCTTGGCGGCGGACAAACCGAGACCGGTGGTGCCGCCGATGATGACGACCACTTTTTCATGCAGCGCGTTTCCAGACATGCGTTCGATTCCAGCCGATGCCACCCGTGACTCAACCATTATCCAATCGCCAAATTCAGAAACCGGTATGATAATGCGCCGCGATGGCACGACCACGCAGCGCGAAGACTCACTTGGTGAAGGCGAAACTGATCGCCCGCCTGAAGGACGGATTTCACCCGCCGGGGCAGCGGTTTTTCTCGAATCGCGCTTTGTCCGAGCATTTTGAAATCAGCTATCAGACCGCCCACCGATTGATCGGCGAGCTGGTGGAGGAGGGCTGGCTGGAACGGCGGCCATCGGCAGGAACCTATGTTTCCGGTCCGTCGGTGGCCTGGCAGGGAGCGGCGCTGGTTTTCCATGAACGGGCAAAACGCCCTGGCAGCTTTGGCGCGCGGCTGCTAGCCGATTTGCGGCAGGCGCTGATCCAGGCAGGGATCGAAACGAAGATGATCTGGAGCCGCGATGAAGAGCATGGCGCGCCGGGAGCCCGGTGGTTGCCGGTGCTGTGGGAGTGCCCGCTGACGATGGCGAGGCTGGCGGGTGCGCGGCGGTTTCTGCTAGTGCTCAACGACAGCCCGCCGCCGGGATTGGTCTCGAGTTTCGTGGACAGCGTGGCTTGTGATGATTTCTCCGGAGGAGCCGCCGCCGCCGAGCTGCTGCGGACCGTGGGGCCGCCGCGCAAGCTGGCGATTCTGGCAGGACCCAAGCAGGACCGCCGCAGCCAGCAACGGGTGGCGGGATTTCAATCGCTCTCGCCCAAGTCCGAGGTGTTCTGGGCGGAAAGCTGGTATGCCGAATCCGCCACGCGACTCGCCAGCCGCATTTCAGCCAGAAATTTCGCCGGGGTCTTTTGTTGCAACGACCGCCTGGCAGAAGCCTTGCTCGCCAGCGGCACCACGGCCGCGGTGGTGGGGTTCGACGACGCCCCGGTGGCGGAACAAGTCAATCTAACCACCATCGCGATCCCCTGGTCCGAGATGGTGGCGGGGGCGGTGGACATCATCCGCCGCCGGATCGCAGGCAACACAGGAGCTGCCGCCAAGTTGATCTTTGCGCCAAGGCCGGTGATGCGGGCGACGCTTGGTTAGATCGAGCGGCGATGATTATTTCAGGACTTCGGAAATTCTTCCCGCGACTTGTTCGGCCAATTTTGCGGAACCTTGGTTGGTGAAGTGGACATCGCCGGGCTTGGTGAACATCGGGTTGTCGTGCGACAAAAAGACTGCATTTCGCGCCAGCGGTCCGCCTTATGCTGGCGGAGCGACTGAGCGAAGGTAGTTTCAAGCGTCGCGCCGCGACGCGGTCCATCGGGCGGGCCGTGGTCCGTGGGTTGAAACCCACGGCTACCATCACCTGTCACTCCGTGACACCCGCCTGGGAGCGCTGACGTCCTCGTCGGCACGGCGAATGGAGTGCCAATGGGAAAGCGATCAACGCGCTTTTCATTGGCGACTCATTCGCAGCCAAGGAGGACCTTGGCGTTCCCGGGGGACCGGTTAGATGCCGCGCAGTTCGACGGATTCGTTGGCGCTTTCGATCTCCTCGATCAGCGAGTTGATTTGATCGATCACCGGCTGGAGGCCTTTCGCTTCCGAGTGGTTGGTCAGGTCTTTTTCCAGCTGGCGGAGTCGTGGCAGCAGCGGCTTGGCGGCACCGCCGTAGCTGGCGAGGGTTTTCAGGCAGCTGGTGATGCGGTTCTTCTTGCCCCATCGTTCGATATCCATGACGTCGAGGCAAAGCGCCATGCCTTCGCGAATGCGGTGGTGGGCGAGCAGTTCGAGGCCGCTGAGGCGGATGCCGTCGGCGAACATGATGCCGCTGGGCGATGGCTTGACAACCGCTTCATGGATGGCCGGCAGCAGCGGCTGGATTTCCTCGAAGCTCAACTGCTGATAGATATTGCCGATGTGGCCGCGCGCGCGTCCGTCCTGGTTTTGCAAACCAGCGGTCACCGCTTTGCGCAGGAGGTCGCGGTCCACGCCGTCGAGCGAATTTTTGAGCATGGTGCCGAAGACGGAAAAACAGAGGTAGCGCTGCTCCATGCCGCGCGGATCGGCGGCGGTGGGTTCTTTGGCAAGCCTTTCTAACATTACAGGCAGCGTCGCCATGGCGGGCTTGCCGATATTGGCGAGCGTTTCCGCCGCTTTGACGCGCAGCCAGAGATCGTCGTGTTTCAACAAAGCAGTCAACTTTCGCACGGCCGGGGCGGCGTCGCCTTTGAGCAGGATCAGCGCTTCGCACGCGCCGTAGCGGGCATCGGGTTCGGGGGCATCTAGCATTTTCACCAATGCGGCGACCGGCTTCGCCCCCTTGCGGCGATGGATCGCCATGGCGGCGCGTTCGCGGACGGCCGGCGACCAACTGCCGAGACGCTCTAGCAGTTGATCCGGGTTGAGGGAGTCATAGGCGCTGGTCCGGTCCTTGTTGCTCCAGCCGCGCCCGTCGGCGATCAGTTCCTGCGCGGTGGCGGGATCAATCTGCGGCGCGAGGGCCGGCTGCTTGCCGGTTAGAAGGATTTTCTTGAGCGGCATCGCGTAGGCGAGCAGGTAGCCGCCGGTGGCATCCCAGCCGCCGAAACTGTCATTTTTCATCTCCGGTGGTCCTTGATGGGGGAAGCTTCCATCCGATGCGCGGGCGAGGTCGAAATACCATGCGCCGAATTCTTTCATCCACGCGCCGGTGGCATGAGGGCCGGACTGCGCCACACCCGGCAGCGACCAGAGGATGTTGGTAAAATTTCCGGTGTGGCCGCAATCGCGCTCCGGGCCGTGGGCGGCGGTGCTCATCCGCGAAAAGAATTCCGCGCCGTTTTTCTCACCGAGGAAGTTGAACATCACCGCCGTCATGCCGCACTTGCCGTTGTCCTCGTGGGTTTGCGTCCAAGGTTGGTGATCGCCGTAGGGCACGGCTCCCTTGCCGATGTAAAAACGCATCATCCGCGCGCTGCGCTCGATGGCGAGCTCCACGGCGGGATCCTTGACTCCGGCGCTGCGGGCCAACATCAGCGAGATCGTTAGCGGCACGCCGGGCGCGTTCATCATCCCATAACCGACGAGTCTTCCGTCAGGGCCGGCAAACTTGTGTCCCCACGATCCGACGATGCTCTGGCCGGTGGCGGATGAAATCGCGAGACGCTCCAGACCTTGCTTGAACGAATCGTCGCCGGTCGCGAGCTGATATTCTGATAGAAGCATGATCACATAGGCATAATACCAGGTTTGCATCGCGCTGGCGGAATAGC
>JBIPND010000754.1:0-4995 GCA_044374015.1 Luteolibacter sp.
TCTGCGTCCAACCTGTGCGAGGAACTCGTCATGGCTGATGGGTGAAACGTCCCCAGAGTCCATCTCGGCATCCCTCCTCTCCACTTCATCGTCATCCGGCCCAAGCGGCACATCTGTAAATCCGTGCAGCAAATACGCGACAAGACCCTTCCGATCTTCTTCGGAAAGTTCTTTTGCCTGTCTTTGAATGTCTACCAGCTGAACCATGGGCCAAGAATATCGGCGAAACCGGCCATGCGCAACCAAGAATTGAGGTCGATCTAGGAGGCAATTCTGGAATTTGAGCCAACGTAAAGCGCGTGCACCCCTACCAGCGGCGGCGCACGTCGATCACAGGGTGAGGGTTGTAGTTACGGGAAATCATCGAAACAGAACGGCTGGTAGGGGTTGTCACGGCGCGGCTTGTGTGTGCCCAGCATGGGCACGTTGTAAATGGGGTTGAAGTCCCCTGTAGGAATACCAGAACATGAAAATGAAGAAACTACCATCTGAAGCCAACTCGGAGAAGGGTGACCTTTCCGGGGTAGGAAGGCTAGGAGAGTGCCCGAAGGGCCGCGATAGCGGCAACTCAAAAAATGCGAAGCCATCCCGCACGGACGGAGCCCAGAGGAGTCAAAACCGCGAGCTGATGGACAAGAACCGGATAGAAGGCCGACACGGCGCGTCGAGGGGGCACAACACTCCGAAGACGCCTGGTATGCCCGTGGAGGTAAATCCGGCGGCAGTGCGGTGGAGCAACGTGCAATTACCTGGGGAATGGTAGCGCAGCGGACATGGAGGGACTGACTGTCTTCTCCAGCACTCCCTCAAATCTCCCCGTCGCAAGACGGCGAGAAGTCAGCAGAGGTCGTAGTAGTCGGGAAAACGAGCCGGGGGCGCGATGCCCGTTTCAACAGCGATACCGGTGGCTTGACTCCGTTCCTCCGTCCATGCGATCAGGCTTCGCATTTGGCAGAGCCGCTACAGCGGCCTCGGCATTGACTCCGTTCCTCCGTCCATGCGGTCAGGCTTCGCATTTGGCAGAGCCGCTACAGCGGCCTCGGCATTCAACCGATGAAGGACCAAACCAATGAGGGGGGGATCGACTCCGTGACGGACGGACCAACCGACGACGCCAGACGGCGAGGCGAATCCGAGAGCCGCCACGGAGGGAAGCATGGAGCCCCTCAGGAACGAAACATGATCGAGGCAATCCTTGATCCGGAATGCCCGGAGGGGCGTGCTAGCGCCTTTACAAAATGCGAAGCCATCCCGCATGGACGGAGCGCAGCGGAGTCAAAACCTCGCCCAAGCGTGGCAACGCGTGAAGGCCAACAAGGGCGCTCCGGGGATCGACGGCATGACCGTCGAGGACTTTCCTGCCTTCAGGCAGGAGCACTGGCCGAGGATTGCCATTGCAATTGGAGAAGGAAACCTCAAGGAGTGCCGCAGGGCGGTCCGCTGTCGCCCCTGTTAGCCAACATCGCGCTCGATCCGCTCGACAAGGAATTGGAATCCCGCGGACACCAGTTCGCGAGATATGCCGACGACTTCATCGTACTGGTGAAAAGCGCGAACGCGGCGAAGCGGGTGCTGGCGGCGTTGATTCGTTACACCGAGGGAAGGTTGAAACTGATCGTCAACCGCGCCAAAAGCCGCGCCGCGCCGCTCAAACAATGTGCCTTTCTGGGATACCGGATCGGGCACAGAGGGAAACTGGTGTGGACGGAAAAGGTGCAGCACCGCTTCAAGGAGCGGGTTCGTGAATGGGAGCGTAGCGGACATAGAGTCTCCGGAGGAGAGCCCCGCGAGGGGTGAGCGCAGCGAATCAAATCACCAGCCGCAACCGCGGGCACAACGTCCAGACCGTCATCGGCGAGCTGAACCTGTATGTTCGGGGTTGGCTCAACTACTACAAACTCAGCGCCACTTACACGGAAGTTGTGGACTTGTCGGGTTGGATCAGGCGGCGGGTGAGGTTGTATTATTGGAAGCAATGGAAGCAGCCACGCACGCGCCGCCGCCACTTGTTAGCATTGGGAGCGGATCCCGACAAGGTGCACATGGCGACGCGCAGCCGCAAAGGCTACTGGCGGATGAGTCAGAATGAATCCCGCGGAGCGGGATGGACAGGAGCGATCGCGACGTGCCCCGCAGGGGTGCGAGCCGTGAGGCGGCGAGCATCAAATCGTGCGACATGCGCTGAACAACCGTTGGTTAGAAGAACAAGGAGTGCCGGACATGAGAGCCGTCTGGATCGTTCTTCACCATGGGGCGAAGGCCCGAGTCTGATTGGAACCGCCCTGTACGGAGCCGTACGCAGGGTGGTGTGGGACCCGGGAGCTAACTACTCCCGGGGACCCGATTCGGCTTCTTGTGTTAGGCTTTGGCATGCCGTCAGAAACCATTCCGGCAAATCAGCAGGCAGAGTATCTGGCTCTTCAGAAACTCGCCGCAACATCTCGAAAAACCAGACTCTCTTGGGAGATCGCCCTTGCGCTGGGGTCCGAACTCTGGTCGTTCGTGTTCCTCCCGGAGCATCAAAGTGAATAAGGAACTCTTCTTCGGGATCATAATCGTCCAGCATTTGGAGCACCCTTCGATCACCGAGCTTCTCAAAATAACCACGATCACCATACATCACCGTCGATCCTGAACTGTCCTCCATCAAACCAACAACGCCACGACCGGATGTCTCAAAACCGTTGTATGCAAAATATGCGATGAAATCCCATTCGCGGAGTGCTCGATCAACGAATTGTGGTAGTGAGGGTATCATCTGAGTTTTCTGGCGAACGTCAAAGCTCTGTTACAGATGGGGCGAGAGGGAGCGTCGATAGCAGGGAAATCTCCCAAGCTACTCGACGCTCCGAGAACAAGGCCGCCCCATCTGTTGTCCAGTAGCGTCTTGTTCTGCTGTCTTCATTCTCTTCGACGACGTGAAAGGGCAACAACTCCACCCAGCAACACGAGAATCATGTGTGACGGCTCTGGAATGGGAATTACTGTCCTGAAGTCTCCCGTCCCTTGGAAAGCTGTCGAAACTTCCTTAGCGATTGCGAGGTTCAAGATTGGAGCTGGGTCGTTGGGTGTGATATAGTTCCATGCTCCACTCACATTCGAAACCGCATTGAAGTAGGTTGAATTAGCCACAGAAGTTCCATCATAGAATCGAATGGAAAACGGTGTAGAAGTGGTGAGTCCCGGAAAAGCTGCATCTCCCAGAACGCTTGAGGTAGAAAACCTGCCAGCAACTTCGATTCCGTTGTCACCGATGGAGCTAGTTGACAGGACCATCCATGAGCCAGCGAATGGGTTACTGATGCTTGCCATGCTGTAATATCCAAGTTCGAGCAACGTTCCATCGCCTGCAATAGCTGTGCCTGCGCTTAGGGGGCTTGTTGTTCTATTCGTCAACTGCCGTCCGTCGCTGGGCACCATAGACCAATTGATCACGAGTGACGCGGCGGTTGAAACTGCGGGTGAGAACAGAATACAAAATAGAAAAAAATGAGTCTTCATGTTATTAATTTGGGTAGGGATAGATGGTGATTGTGTCTGATGCTGTAATACTAGGGTCGGCAACGCTAGTTGCCGTCAGCTGTAATTGAATCTGCTCATAAGCAGGAAATGTGACTGTCGGATTGAGAACGGTTGGATCCGAAATCGTCACTCCGGGCGGACCTTCCACAATGGTCCACAATACTGTGACTGCTCCACCGCTAGGATTTGAAGCGGTGCCAGCCAACGTAGTGGATGTGCTGCCACTGGTGAGGAACTGATCATTACCAGCGAATACGCTCAATGCGCCAAGAACCTGACCAGAACGCACCTGAAACACAAATCGCCCAAGAATTGTGCTATTTCTGCTGCGGTAGATTAGGCCGGTTGTAAAGTTGGGCACACCTGTATTCGGATTGCTATCCAGCTGAAGTAGCGTCTGAGCCGAGTATTGAAGCTCTATAGTCTGATTGGTTCCATTCGTAAGCCCAGCCCGTGCTGGCTTCCCTCCGTAACCATCAACCCCTCCGCTAGAACTAGCTTCTCCAGTCTCCCAGCGAATGAGGTCATAGTTGTATTCAATATCAAAGTTACCCGCTCCCGTGTCGGCTCGATCAATCAGCACAAGCTGGAAGCTGTTAAGCTTGTCGTCCCTGCCGCTGAAGTAACCAACCTTCACCCAATTGACCCCGAATGCAGGGCGTCCGTTGACTGTCTCGACTCCGTGCGAGTAGGTTACAAGCTCTGAATCTGATCCTCGGGTATCGACATCAGCCCAGAATGGAGCAATGAGCGGAATCCCAATGACCTGTAGGGGATCGGGTGTGTATTCACTCAGTGGGTTCTCAAACGTGATGTTCCCATTGAAGTTCACGTAGCAATCCTCCCAAGTCGTCCCAAATAGGTTAATAGGGAATCCAATCGGAGAAAACTCGGAGGGTGAGTCGTCTTCACGGATCAGTGCGAGATCGTCGAAGCCGGGGCGAACGGCTCCCGGCCTCACTCGAATCCGATAGAACATCTTCGGCTCTGTCGGAGTGGAAAAACCGTAGGTAACAATCTCGCCTGTGCCTGCCTGAACGATCCCGGTATCCATCCAATCGACAAGATCGGGACTGACTTCCACGAGGTAGTTCAAGCCGCGCTCTGTCGTCCAATTGACTTGATGATTGTCGGCATCGCCGACAATCCCAACCTTGATAGTCTGCTGTGCAGATGCGTGAAACGCGAAGATGAGCGCGAAAACAAACGGCCTCTTCCGCCAAATTTGTGGGTGAAATCGATCCCGAATCGCCGCGAAGCGGCGTGAGCCTCTTGAAAGTTGTCCACAACAGGCCGATTCGAGAATGGGTCTGAAACTCGTCGGAGAAGCGGACTGTTGTGGACAACTTTCTCTTCGTAACCGGTCACAATGCAAGGTTTCCGCGCCTTGAGAAATGGCTGGATGGACCGGTGGCCTCTGGCAGACTTCGTTTACGACAACTAACCAACCAGGAGGCCCCCGATCACAATCAA
>JBIPND010000283.1:0-4981 GCA_044374015.1 Luteolibacter sp.
AGTTGTTGCCGAAGGTGCCGCTGGTGAAATCGCCGAGGATCAAGCGGTTGTCGGTGCCGGTCTGGTCGTAGGTCGCACCCTGCAGCGGCGTGAGGCGCACCCCATCGCGGAAGACATGATAGCGGGCGTTGGGTGCGTCGTGAACGATGCGGAAGACGTGGAAATTTCCGTCCAGATTGTTGTGCGAGACGTTGAACGACTCGCCGCCGAGGTCCTGAGTGCGGTTGCCATGCACCTCGACGAAGATGCGGTTGGCTCCCGTGCCGAACCACAGCGCGAAGCCGTTGGCGTTCGCATTGGATTTCAAGCGGGTTTCAAAGGTCCACGATCCGGGGGCAAGCGCGCTCCACGCCACACCGGTGCCCTCGATCCAGCGGCCGTCGGTCGAGGGATGGACGATGCGCAGGTCGGTGGGCTCCGGCAGGCTGCGGGTGAGCGTGCCGGTCTGCGTCCAGCCGTTGACCAGTGTGCTGCCATTCCAGATTTCGTTGCCCTCGTAGCGGGTGTCGAAGGCGGAGGATTGCTTTTCAATCGCGGGTGGCGGTGGATTGGCTGGCGGCGGTGGATTCTCGATGAGACCGATCGCGGCGGCGATGCGGTCGCCGACGTGTTGCTCACCGGCGGCGTTGGGATGGACCTTGTCGTAGGTCATTGTCACCGGGTCGAAGCCGGTGTTGGCATCGATGATCCACACCGGCGAGGTGGCGGATGCGGTGTTTTTCGCGGTCGCGAGTGCGTCGAGCTGGCTGTTCACGGCGTCCACTGCATTGCGCATGGCCACGGTTTGATCGGTGTAGAGCAGGTGGTTGACGAACACTCGCACGTCCGGGTTGGCGGCGCGGAGTTGATTAATGATTGTGCCGATGTCGGCGACCACTTGGTTGGCGGAGTTGTTGTTATCCCCGAGATCATTGATGCCGATCATGATCGAAACGGTGTCGGGCAAATAGGTGGTACCGGTGTTGCCGGTGCCGGAGGCGGCGGGATCCGGATAGGATACAGTGGTGTTCGGGCTGGAGATATCGTATTGCTGCGGACTTGCCTGGCCGGTCCAGTTGAGCACGGTGCCCTCGCCGCGGTTGGCGTCGCGGCGGTTGGCGGGTAGCCGGACGCGGGCGTTGATCCATGAGGCGCGCCAGCCGTAGTGGCCGTCGTGCACGTTTTCGAAAACCTGGCCGTTCACATCCGGCGTGGTGAGCACGGGCGTGGTCTGTGGGCCGGTGACCGAGCCGGTGAACTTGTAGCCGGCAGCCGCGTTGACTGACACGTTGTTTTCCGCAAGGCGCTTGAAAACCTGATAGCGGTAGCTTGGATGATCGCCGTTGCCGCCCTGGGTGATCGAGTCGCCGATGAAGACGAGTTTCCCGTAGTGGCGGGACACCGTGTTGTTGGCGAAAAACGCCTGTGCGAAACGCCGGCCGATGCGCAGCTTGGCGACCTTGTTGAAATGCAGGCCATCGGTGACCGCCGCCTGCAAGTCGAGGTTGGGGAAAAAGTCGATGTATGCCGTGGCGTCGGCGATCGCGGCGTGGCGGGCGCGCACTGTGTCGCGGTTCGCACCCGCTGCCGCGATGCCGCCGATGACCGCTTTAAGGTTGGCCGCGTTCGGCAGGTCGATGCGAAGGTTGTCCACCAATTCCTTGAAGCGGGTGCCCGCGATGTCGGCCTCGGCGGTGGTGTCGCTTTCACCCTGCACATAAAGCAGCCCGGCGATCTCAAAGGTGTCGCCCGCGGCGGTCAGCGCGTTGGCGGCGGCGGTGACGGTGGACACGACATGGGCATACATGTGGCCACTGGCGGCCTTGGACCAGTTGGTGTTGCCGCCACCGCCGCGCGAGGCTTTGACGATGGCGATGTTTTCCACACCGGCGCGGACGAGGGTGCGTCCGAAATCAATTTCCGGCCCCCAGTGGGTGGCACTGCCAGGATAGGTGCCGCCTTGCTGTTGCTGCAAGGTGGTGAAGACGCCGCCCGAGTCGCCGATCGAGGTGGTGGCGTCGGCCACGTTGTGCCAGAAGAACTTCAAGCGGGCGTCCGCCGCATCGGTGCCGGGCGAGAGGTCGCTTTCCGTGCCATTGGTCGTGCCCAGCGAGTTCGATTGGCCAGTCAGGATGAACATCCGGTAATGGGCCGCACCGGCCATGGGCACGGCCGCAAGTCCCAGCAGGATGGGCAAAAGACGGAGTATCGAGAGTGGGTTCATTCGGATGGGAGCGATGGAAGATATCAGGTGGTGAAGGTTTGCGATTCCTCCGGATACCAGTTCGCGGCGGGCGGCAACCGGAACCGGTCGCTGCCACGCCGCGCTGGCGAATGGGAGCCGCAGTCCGCAGACTGCGATACTTGGGTGTTACGGTGCGGGATCTACCGCTTTGACGCGCAGGAACAGCTTCGGTTCCGCGAGCAGGGCGGCGGGGATGGTCACCGTGATGACTTCCACCGGATCGCCGTTGTTGCTGGCGTCGGCAACCGGCGGTGTGAACGCCGGCCATGTGCCGGTGAGGGTGGTGGAGGATTCGTAAGTGTAGTCCAGCCCGCTCAACGACTGCTTGCGGCGGCTGTAGGTGAAGGTGCCCGCAGTCTTGTTAGGCGCGGTGACCGGCGAAACACTCGCTCCGCTGGTCGGGTTGAGACCAAAGGCGTATTCGTCGAAGTTGCTGAGGCCGTCGGTGTCGTCGTCGTCGTCAGGGCCTCCGACGAGATCAAAACCATCGGCCCACGCACCGTAGTCGCTGGCGGGCGCGGGACCGCTGGTTACCTGCACGACTCCGGATCCGAAGAAACGTATGTCGTCGATGTTGGCGGCGCCGGAACCGGTGGCTCCCCAGGTGCCGGAGGCTTTCTGGACATTGTCGATAAACAGGGTATTCACGATTTCCGTTCCCGTGACATCCACCAGTGCCGTGGCACCGAGGTTGAGCGACGCGCCGTCGGCGATCGCGGTGCCGTCCACGACCAGGGTGGCGGCGCTATCGACGGTCACGGACGTGCCACCGATCGAGCCGGCGGGCGCGATGGTGAGGGTGCCGGCGCGCACCGTGGTGCCGCCGCTGTGGCTGGCGGTGCCGCTGTAGGTCATTATCTGGGCGGTGTTATCGATGGAAAGCCCGACGAAGACGGCACCGGAGCCGGAGATGTTGTTGGAAACCGTGTGGGCATCACTGCGGGAGAATGTGAGCGTGCCGTTGTTGACGACGGTGGCCGCTCCCAGTGAGCCGCCGGTGCCTGCTGTGGTCGAGACATCGTTGCCGGGAACCCCGCCGACGCGGACCGGGACGCCGGAGTTGATCGTAAGGGTGCCGTTGAGGGTGTTTTCGCCGGTGAGGATGAAGCCGGCCTGGTTGTCGGCCATCGAAGCCGCAGGGTCTTCGAAGTTGAGGCCTCCGGCGCCGGAGATCACGCCTTGGAGCTTGAGTCTGCGTGGTGCCACCGCCGAGCGGTTGCGGATCGCATTGTCGCTGCCGACGAGGCTGATGTCGTTGGTCCAGGTCCAGTTGCCTTCGATCTGCGAGAGGAATCCATTGCTGGAACCGTCGCCGAGGCTGATGTCGCCGGTGCCCATGGCGGTGGTGCCGTTGCGAATGGTCTGGAACTCGGAACCGCCCTTGACGATAAGGTTGCCGGAGAAGTTGTTCCATGAATTGGCGTCGGTAAAGCCATTCCCGCTGCCGGTGTAGTTGAAGAACAACAGTCCGCCCGTCAGCACGATATCGCCCGCGCCGGAAACATTGCGCATCTTGGCGTTGGTCTTGTAATCCAGATCGGCGGTGCCGGGCGTCGCATTGCTGCGGTTGAACTCGAGGGTGGCTCCAGTGGCGACGACGACTGCGCCCGAGCCGATGTCGCCAGTCGCGCCGCCGGCACCGATTTGCAGTTTGCCGCCGTTGATGGTGGTGCCGCCCGAGTAGGTGTTGCTGCCGGTGAGCGTGAGGGTGCCGGCATTTACGATTGTGCCGCCGGTGTAGGTGTTCGGCTGGGCGAGCGTCACCGTGGACGAGCCGTTTTTCGTCAACGCCGTGCTGCCGCTGATCGCTCCTCCGGTGAAACCGTAGGCATTGACCGAGTTGTTGAAAGTGACGCTGAGTGGTGTGACACCGGACTCGTCCACGATCACATTGTAGATCGAGGCGCTGTCGTTGAAGACCGCCGGGTTGTCCAAACTGAAGGCCGCCGGCACGGCGGGCGTGCTCTGCAGCGCCCAGTTGGTGGTGGCGTTGTCCCAGTTGCCGTCGGTAAAGCCCTTCCAGATCTGATCCTGCAGGGTGATCTGCAGGTCGACCGAGGTGTTGGCGGTGTTGTTGACCAGTTCGAAACTGCCCAGAGAGGGCAGGATTCCGAGGACGAAACGGCTGAACTCGGTCTCTGTCAGAGCGGTGCCGCCATAATCGATCAGGGTGATCGTCCCGCCCGCAGACGGGCTATTCATCACGTTGATCGTGTGGGTTTCATCGGTTCCGGGAGCCGTCAGGCCACCGCTGACGGTGATTTTGTCGTTGGTGGCCCCAATGCGGAAATCGGATTCGGAGGTGTCCTTGAGCACCAAGGCTCCGATCACGGAAGTGCCGGCGGTGGCGAGAAGACCGGGGCTGATGATGGTCCCGGCTTCGGCAGTGACCGTGGCACTTCCCAACGAGGACCCAAGGTAAACCGCGCCTTGGTCGAGCTGCAAATTGCCGGCAAATGATGCGCTGTTGCCAGTGAAAACCGTGGTGGCTCCCGCTTGCGTGAGGCGGATGGTGCCGGTGCCGCTGTGGATGTAAGGCCAGTTGAAGGTGCCTAAGCGTTGGAATACGAGTTCGGTGCCGCTGCCGACCGCGAAGGTGGCGGCCGCCGTATCCAGACTGCCAACAAATGTCGGGGTGGAGCCGCCGTTGCCAAGTTGGATCTTGCCGGCTTGGAGATCGAATGCCAGTGAGGCGGTGCCGCCGGAGGTGCCGAGCGCACCGGCGAGGGTGAGCGACCCCGCGCCTTACTTGACGAA
>JBIPND010000284.1:0-4977 GCA_044374015.1 Luteolibacter sp.
CGAAGCCCGGGCGGTCCTTCGGGGTGAAGGTGATTTTGCGATCGCCCAGCAGGGCGGTTAGAATACCTTTGAGGTCGTAGAGATCGGCGGGGCGGTCGGCTTGGGACCAGCCGGTGGGTTGGGCGGAGCCGGAAAGCAAGAGGGCGAGGGTTTCGCTTTCCTGATCCTTGGCCTTGCCGCCGCCGGCGTTGCGGAAGACCCGGCCCATTTCGAAGAAGCGCAGCGATTTCGCCTGTTGGCGGATATTTCTAGCAGCGGAGGCGATCAGGCCGGGGACGATGCTCGGGCGCATGACGGCGTGGTCCTCGCTGAGCGGGAGTTTCACGCGGATGACGTCGCCGTCCTGCATCGGGCGCAGCGGGAGGATGTCGGAAACCTGGGCGTCGGAGATGAGTTTGATGGTTTGGCATTCGTGCAGGCCGAGGGCTGCCAGGCGGCGGCGGAGGACCATGTCGGCATCGTAAGCGGCATCCACCGGACTGGCGGGAACGAAGGTGCCTTGGAAACGCGACGGGACGTTGGCGAGGCCGTGGACGCGGGCGATTTCCTCGACGAGATCGATGTGGCGTTGGAGATCGGCGCGGAACGACGGGACTTCCCAGCGGCCGTCGGTTAGCTGGGTGAGGCCGAGGCGGGTGAGGATCTCCCCGGCGTCTGCTAGAGTGATGGAGCCGCCCATGAGTTGGTCAAGCCTGGCGGCGTCGAGGGTGACCGGCTGGGTCAGGACGGGAGCTGCACCGGCGACTTGGGTGGTGGCTTCGGCGGTGCCGCCGGCGATTTCGAGGATGAGTTTGACGGCGAAGGCGGAGGCGGTGAGCACGCCGGCGGGATCGACGCCGCGCTCGAAACGATAGGAGGAGTCCGATGTTAGGGCGGTGCGGCGCGAGGTGCGGCGGATGCCTTGCGGGGTGAAGTACGCGGACTCCAGCAGGATGTCGGTGGTGGATTCGGTGACGCCACTGGTGAGGCCGCCCATCACGCCGGCCAGGGCGAGGGCGGTGTTGGATTCGTCGGAGATGAGGAGGTCGTCGGGAGTTAGAATGTGGGTGGATTCGTCGAGCGCGAGGAAGGTTTCGCCATCGGCGGCGTGGCGGACGATGATGTTGCCGGTGAGTTTCGCGGCGTCGAAGGCGTGGAGCGGCTGGCCGAGTTCGTGGAGCACGAAGTTGGTGACATCGACGATGTTGTTGATCGGGCGGAGGCCGATGGATTCGAGGCGTTGTTTGAGCCAGGCGGGGGATTCCTGGATGGTGACGTTGGAGATGCGGACGGCGGTGTAGAGGGGGCAGGCGGCGGGGGCGGAGATGGTGATTGAAGATGAAGAAACAGGCGAGACGCCTGTGCCCCCTTCTGGCAGCGGCTTGAGCGGGGTTTTGAGGAGGGTCGCGAGTTCGCGGGCCATGCCGCGGTGGCTGAGGAGGTCGGGGCGGTTGGGGGTGACTTCGAGCTCCAGCAGGGTGTCGGAGTCGAAGAGTTGTTTGACGGGTTTGCCGATTTCCGCGTCAGGCGGAAGGATCAGCAGGCCGTCTTCACCGGCGGGCAGGCCGATCTCGGCGGCGGCGCAGAGCATGCCTTTGGACTCGACCTTGCGCATGACGGTCTCGCCGATGGTGAAGCCGCCGGGGAGTTCCGCGCCGGGGAGGGCGCAGGGGACTTTGTCGCCGACCTTGTAGTTTTGCGCGCCGCAGACGATTTGGCGGAGGGTGGCTTCGCCGCAATCGACCTGGGTGACTTTGAGCCGGTCGGCGTTCGGGTGTTGGACGGCTTCCATGATCTGGGCGACGACGATTTTTTCCGAGGCGATGCCTTTGGAAACGATGCCTTCGACTTCGACGCCGGCGAAGGTGAACAGGTCGTCGATTTCCTTTATGGATTTGCCGGATAGATCGAGGTGGGTGGCGAGCCAGTTGAGAGAGATGTTCATGGGGAAAGAGGAAGATATTTTAACCGCAGATGGACGCAGATCAACGCAGATGGAAGAGGGGATGAAGAAGTTGAGGGACCACGAATCTGACGAATAAGAATTTTGAGATCTTATCTGCGTTCATCTGCGTTTATCTGCGGTTCGATTCACTCTTCGAGGAGATACCAGGACGGTTTAGACTTTGAGAATGGCCTTGAGTTGGGAGATGAAGACTCCCTCGTCCACGTGGGTGCCATCTGAAGCGAGGATTTTGAGTGTTTCGTCCATGACGAACTGCGCTTCGGCGGAATTGGAGAAGAGTGGTGCGAGTTCCTCCAGATAGATCCTCACTTGCTCGGTGGATCCCGCTACGTCGCGGGCGCGGGCGATGGAGGAGCTGATGTGGAGCGACGGGCTCAGGTTTTCATCCCAACCGATGCCGTCGATTTCCTTTTGGATCGATTCTTCTTCGAGGAGCGAGAAATGGCCGTCGATGCACATCGCGAGCACGAGGATGTCGGCGAAGGCTTCACATTGTTTTTGGGTAAGTGTCATGATAGTTCGTTTTTAGTTTCTTATGTCTTGAGTCTTCCCGTCTTGTTTCTTCAAGCAAACTGCTTGAGAAAACGGGCGTCGTTTTCGATGAGCAGGCGGATGTCCTTGATGCCCCAGCGGATCATGGCGAGGCGGTCGAGGCCCATGCCGAAGGCGAAGCCGGTGACTTTTTCGGGGTCGAAGGCGTTGTCCTTGCGGGACTTGTTGATGGATTCGAAGACGGCGGGATCGACCATGCCGCAACCGGCGACTTCGATCCAACGCGGGGCCTGGCCTTTCACCGTTAGTTTCACGTCGATTTCGAAACTCGGTTCGGTGAAGGGGAAAAAGTGCGGGCGGAATCTAACTTCGGTTTGGGGGCCGAAGAGTTCGTGGAGGAAATATTCGAGGGTGCCCTTGAGGTCGGGGAGGGAAACATCCTCGCCGATGAAGAGGCCTTCGAGCTGGTTGAAGACCGAGAGGTGGGTGGCGTCGATCTCGTCACGGCGGTAGGCGGAGCCGGGGGCGATGATGCGGATCGGCGGGGTTTGGGTCTCCATGGTGCGGATTTGCACGCTGGAGGTGTGGGTGCGCAAAAGTTTGCCGGAGTCGAAATAGAAGGTGTCTTTTTCGTTGCGGGCCGGGTGGTCGTGAGGGGTGTTGAGGGCGTCGAAGCAATGGAATTCGTCTTCGATTTCCGGTCCGTCGGCGAGGGCGAAGCCCATGCGGCGGAGGATGCCGATCGCTTGATCGCGGATCAGCGTGAGCGGGTGCAGCGAGCCGGCGTGGACCTGGCGGGCGGGCAAGGTGACGTCGATGCCGGCGAGGGCGGCGCGGTCGGCGATTTCGCGGAGGGCGAGCTGTTTTTCCTCGAGCGCGGTGGTTAGGGTGGTGCGGGCGGCGTTGAGGAGTTGGCCGACGGCGGCTTTGTCTTCTTTCGGCACGTCCTTGATGCCGGCGGCGACGAGGGTGAGGCTACCTTTTTTGCCGAGCACGGCCACGCGGGCGTCGTCGAGCGCGCGTTCGTCGGCGGCGGCGGTGATTTGCGCAAGCGCTTCAGTTTGGATGGCTTCGATTTGCTCCTTCATGTGAATGCGCGGGAATAGACCGAAACCCGGCAGCGGTCAAAGCCAAGCTGCGCGAAGGCTGGAAATCGGGAAATGGCGGCGGTTATTTCCCGCGAACCGAGATTTGCGCGAACTTGGCGTCGACGAAACTGAGGACGAGTTCTTCGACGGGTTCGTTTTTCAGCCGCTCGATGACGTCGACGGAGAAACCGCGGGCGATGAGTTGGCGGGCGTTGCCGGGGTCGATGCCGCGGGCGCGGAGGTAGAAGATTTCCTCGTCGCTGATCTGGGAGGAGGTGCTGCCATGGGAGCATTTCACCTGGTCGGCGTTGATTTCGAGACCGGGCATGGAGTTGGCCTCGCAGGTGTCGCTCATCAGGAGATTGCGGCAAGTCTGATAGGCGTCGGTGTGGTGCGCGCCCTGATCGACGAAGATGAGCCCGGAGAAAATGGTGCGGGAGTCGTCGTAGAGGGAGTTCTTATAGAGCAGATCCGAGTAGGCACCTTCCGAGACGTGGTGTTGGAAGGTGCGTTGATCGTATTCCTGGTGGTGGCTCGGGATGCTAACCGACAGCATGTCCGAGCGCGAGCCGGGGCCTTCAAGGCGGGAGAGCGACTCGTTGCGGGCCCATGCGGCACCGGTGTTGAGGATGAAACCGGTGGTGGAGGCGTCGCGGGCGGCGGCGGTCTCGTTGATTTGAATGACGCGCGTCTTCTCGTTGAAAGCCTGGATGGCGACGTAGTCGAGTTGTGAGTTGGGACCGGCGCAGAGGTCGTTGAAGGCGATCGCGAGGCCGGGTTGTGAGTCGTCCGCCGAGCGGAAAATGTCAACGACGCGGACCTTTGAACTCTTGCCGGTAACGACCAAGGTGTGGGGGAAGATGACGGTGTTTTCACCGGTGATCCAGTGGTGCACTTCGATGGTGCCGGTGACTTCGGTGTTGTCGGGCACGTGGACGAACAGGCCGTTGGTTAGATTGGCTTCATGCAGTGCCGCGAATTTGGCGGAGCCGAGACGGGTTTCCTGTTTCATGAAATGCGCCTGCACCAGGTCGCTGTGGGAAACGAGGGCTTCGGCGAGTGGCAGGCAGATCACGGCATCCGGCAGATGGGATTCCACGTGGATGAGGTCGTCGTTGGCGAAAACTAACTTCGCGGCGGGTGCGGCAAGCCCGATCGAGCGGGTGATGAGGGACGAACGCGTGGGCGAGACGCCCACGCTCCTTGAGAAGCTGGAGAAATCGAGCTGCTTGATGCTGGAGAAACGCCAGGTTTCATCGCCCCGTTTTGGCGCGGGGGTGGCGATAAAGCGCTGCCAGGCGGCTTGCTGGCGGGTGGCGAACCAAGCGGGTAGATACGCGGGTGTTTGCGGTGCGGAATCGAGGAGAGATGGCATTTCGAGAGTGGTCATTGTAGCGGAGAAAGTTTCTTGATGATGGATTTGGCGAGGTTTTCTTTGATCTCCCGGTGACG
>JBIPND010000285.1:0-4971 GCA_044374015.1 Luteolibacter sp.
CGTCGTCGATCTCGCGGGGTGAGTAGTTAGGGAGGGATTCTGACGTGTGCCAGACGGGGTGGTATTCCTGGCCGCATTCGCGACAGAAATGGGTGCCGAACAGCAGAACGGCGTCTTTTTGGCGGCCGGGTGCGAAGCGTTGGGCATCAAGGGTAATCTGGCGCTTGTCGTCGGACTCCAGCGTGCAGAGGACCTTGCCTGGGCCGCTGATGAATTGGTGGAGCTTGAAGGCAAACAGGGCACGCCCGTCGGGAGTGGTGACCTTCTGGGCTGCGGTTAGGAAGTTTTCCAGTGCTTGCTTGGCGAGCGGTTTTTCCACGTTGGCATCCTTTGCCAGTAATTTGGAGGCATCCGAAACGCTGAGTGGTCTGGCGCGGCGGGGGCTAGACTGGTCTTTCATGTCGAGCCCGAGGGTAAGCTCGGTCCAGACCGCGAGGGGGTCTCGGCGGAACGAATCCACATTGTCCCATGAGTCGATTTTTTCCGACAGGCGGGCAGCAAGAAGTGGTTTCACCGACTCCAGTCCCATCGAGAGATCGGTGGCTCGCTCGAGGGTTTCATCGATAACGTCGGTCTCCTCGATAGTGGTTCCGAAGAGCTTGGAGGCCACAGAGGCTACCGTTCGCTTTTGGTCTTCGGGCGTGCCCGTGCTCGACATCGTGGCCGATGTGCCGATGCATAGAAGGTTCTGCGCCTTCAAACGCTGGCGGAGGCGACGGACCAGCATGGCCACGTCGGCACCCTGACGTCCGCGGTAGGTGTGGAGTTCGTCCATGACGAGGAACTCCAGTCCCTGACAGTGATCCACCACTCGCCGGTCCACATCCTCATAGCGGGTAAGGATCAATTCCAACATCATGAAGTTGGTGAGCAGGATGTCAGGTGGGTTTTCGGACAGGGCCTGTCGTTCGGCCTGACTTTCCTGCCCGGTATAGCGCGCAATAGTGAGCCCGCAGCCGTTCGGCCCCACATTTTGCATGAACTTCCCAATCTCCTCCGCCTGGCTGTTGGCAAGGGCATTCATCGGGTAGATGATGATGGCTCGGGTGCGGGGAGTGGCGTCGTTCTGACGGGCTCTGAGGATGCGATCGACGATCGGGATGAAGAACGCGAGTGACTTACCGGATCCAGTGCCGGTGGTGACCACGTAGCTTCTGATTGCCTGAGCCAGCGCAATCGCATCCTGCTGGTGCTTGTGAAGGCGAATGGGAAGAGGTTTCCCGGAGTCTTTTCCCACCTGGAAGATCTCAGCGGTGAGCGGGTGAAGAACTTCCTGCTTTGCAAGTTCAAGAACCGAGCAGCCTGGTTTGTAATTGGGGTTGATCTGGATCAATGGCTCCGGCCAATAGCGACCGTTCTCGTATTCCGAATTGACGAGGTCGGAAATGTCGGAAGCGGCGATCTTTACGAAACTTCGGGAGAATTGCTCGTAGCTTTGGATGATCTGGTCCCGAAAGTTGAATGCGTTCATGAAGGGGTAATCGACAGGTAGACTATCTGGCTGCCGTTAGGTTGGGAAATCGAAGCGGCAGGCGCAAGCAGGGACTGCAAGACCGAGATTTTAGATTAATTGAGGCGATTCTCAGGAGGCTCCATTCGGGTCCCTGGGGCGCGGGCGGAACCTCAGTTTTTAGCACGGGGGTGGTCAAATAGCGGGGCTGGTAGAGAAATTTTGGATTTTAGTGGGCGTAATGAATCATCCTAGGGATGGCGTAGGCCCAAGATTTGCTGTGAATCGTATTCAAAAAATCATTCATGAATTCTGCGACAAATTTTGAGCCCCTCGCGGATGACTTTCAGTCAATTTTGCTGTATTTAATGAATCACTTGATTGTTTGAATACGGTTGACCAGAATCAGACGTGACTGAGCCCGAGAAATCCCAAAGCGTCCCGGTCGCCATTTTGGCGCGGGTTTCAACCGACAAGCAAAACACTGCCCGTCAGATCCACGAGCTTCAGCAGGTGGCGGCGGAAAATGGATGGGAGGTGGTCGAGATCATTGAAACGGCCGGCCTGTCCGGGAACGCCAAAGAAGGTGACAGGCACGACCTGGGCCGCGTCAGGGAACTGGCAGTCGCCAAGAAAATCCGCAAGGTGCTCGTTCACGAGGTTTCCCGCCTCGCCCGTCGCAACTCGACGGCGCACAAGTTTCTCGAAGAAATGGAGGCTCTCGGCGTGTCGCTCTACTGGCACGCCCAGCGGATCGAGACGCTTCTGGCGAACGGCAAGCGCAACCCGGCCGCTTCGATCATGTTCAGCCTCCTTGCAGAAATGGCCCTCAGCGAGCGGGAAACTCTGGTGGAACGCATCAACTCCGGCTTGGCCAAGGCACGGCGAGAAGGCAAGAAACTCGGGCGGCCGGAAGGTTCCTCCCGGTCACCCAAGGATTTCCTCTCCACTCACAGGGACGTTGTGAAGCAGCTTCGCGCCGACCAATCGATTCGAAATACCGCCAAGATCACCGGTAAGAGTGTGTCAACCGTGCAACGGGTGAAGGCGTCGATGCCAACCGCCGCTCCAAACCCCGCCCCTGCTCTTTCATCCACTGACACCCGGCAAGCCTGCTCTCCAAAAAGTCGTCGCTCCCGCACTTGTCGGCGCGCCCTCACTTGAGGCAATCACCGCCAACAGTGTCGGAGTCGAAATTGCCATCTTGCTCGCATCCATCCTCAGCAGCCGCCGCATCACCCGCATCGTACAATCCGAAACGCGCCGGGGTAATGCCCGCCCCGCTATTCAATCGCGCTTCCAATCGTTTTGAGTGGCCCCTCCCAATTCGGGCCGACGTGGGTTCCGTAGTTGCTGCGGTGGAACGCTCGGCGAATTTTGCTCCCTCTTATTGGGCCAGCAGTGGCGTGCAGGTGGTTGGCAACACTTACTCAATCCCAATCGTAGGCAAGTCAGGATTCATGCGCCTTGCGGCTTGAAGACCATAAGCAGGGAACGGAGAATATTCGGGAAGATTCGCGGCTTCACCGCCATTGCCGCGGTCCTGCTTGGGACGGGTGCTTTGGTGGTCTGGCAATCGTGCGACAGGCCATCCCGTGCCGGGCCCGGAGGATCGTTTGATGAAGCGGACTTCAAGATGGTTACCATGGAGGCCGGTCGCCTTGCAGGCTGCCTCCCAGTTAGATAAGCTCGCTGTCGGCGACTTTCAGATCGCCCGCTATGAGTTGATCTGGGGCGTGTGGCGAGCAGTGCAGAACTGGGCTACCGGGAAGGAATTGGCCTGCACGACATGAGCAGCAATGAGCAGCAATGGTGCTGGGATCAATGGGAGGCCGAGGCTTCCCCATAATCAGTCCCTCGGCACACTTCGGGACATCGGGGATGCCATTGCCCTTGCTCGCGCACGCACGGCGTCGAGGCTTTTCGGGCCGGCTTCAATAACGTGTTGCTCGGGCTCGTAGTGGCCCTGCATTTTGGAATCCTCCGCCATGGCCCGCAGACGTGCATCCAGCGACGCAGTGGGGTTTTCTACGATTTGCATGAGCAACTTGAGCTTGCGATCGCGTGTGAGGCGGTTCTCGGCCTGTTCTGGTGACCTGAGCTGAGCGATGCGTGCCTCGATGTTATCTTTTGTGATCAATCGTGCAGCATGGAACCTTGCGGTTGTCCTTGGCACATTCCATCCAGCCTTCAAGTAGGCATCAGTCTGACTCTCTCCAGCGGCGATGAACTCACAGAAGCGTTGTTGGCGGATATTGAGTGATCTACTCATGCGCCAAGAATAGCGCCGGGAGATTCTTTGCAAAGGGGCGCAGTCATCGATCTGGCGTTCTCAAGACTTTGTAGCTGCGATTGCCGCGGTCAGGCCACTCACGACGGCTGCCGGTATTGGGCACGAGCAAGCGCGTCTCCATGGCTGTGAGGCTCGAAAAGACGGCCTTGGCATTGTGAACTGTCGCCTGGACTTCATGCGGTGATCCGACGATCAGGAGACCGGAAAAACTGAAACCACGGAGTCGATGAAGCTCCCGCTCGAATCTCTCCCGGCCTCGGGTGACAGACTTGGCAAAGATCCGGGATGCTTTTCCGCTCGATGGCAAAGTCATGCTCCAGTCCGAGAATCGAATAGTCGCCGCTTTGAAGTGACCCGCGCTCGGATGGCAGGTGCTCGGATGGCAGGTGCTCGAAAACCAGCGGGGTTTGCTCGCGGGTGTCGGTGATGATGGTTGGTGAATCAGTCACAATTTCTCCTTCCAGTGAGAAGGTAGCCACCACGGGGTAGGGGTAGCCCTATTATAAGAAATAGGGCCTACCCTACCCCTTGTGACTTGCCACGGGGTAGCACGGGGTAGGTCACGGGGTAGTTTCATTTTACCCATTGGTTTTTGTGTTCGGGTAAACAGAACCATTTCACAGCATTTCCGCCCCTTGGGTTCGTGTCGGTGAACGAGGAAACGAGGTCGTTGGACTCCGCATCGGTGATTGCATCTTTGGCTGGACGATCGGAACACCGGCATTCTCTCCTGAGCCATTCAATGAGCGACTGGCGTTGCATCGCCCCTGTCTGGAGTGCTTTCACAACATGGTCGGCGGTAGCCTTTTTCCCGCCCTTGCCTGAGCTTCCAGACGGCTTGCTACCGTCAATGATTCCCTGGGCTTCGTCGTAGTCCACCGGAATCCATGCAGGCCGCTCTGGGTCGCCTGAACGCTTCACAAAGTAGCTGGCGACAAAGTTTCCGCTTCCGTCTTTCCATCCGGTTGTCTGACGCTTGGAAACAGTCACCACGAAAAGCCCCTCAGCAGGTGTCGGTTTTAGCGTAAGAACGGAGCGCGGGATGTTTGCGGCCTCGCCGCCACCGATGCCAGAATAGGTGTCGTCAATGGTCTTCCATGAATCCTTTGACAGCCTTGTCGTGTGATGAACGACCAAAGCCGCGCATTCATACTCCTGCAAGATCGGCATAAGCCCCACGCGATGCCAAGGAGAGATGCAACTCACGATCTCCCCGCCGATGTAGCTG
>JBIPND010000286.1:0-4970 GCA_044374015.1 Luteolibacter sp.
GCATGTGGTTGCGGATCATTTCAACGCCCTGCCAGGTGTCTTCCACCTTGCTCATGCCGTCGTAACTCGACCACGAAACCAGATCGAGCGTGACGTGCGGCAGGACGTGGGTGGTCAGCGTGGGAAGGCCCTTGGTGCTGTCCCAGACCCGGTTGACTTCGGCGGCATGATAGACCTTGCACTTGGAAGCGCCGGCCTCCTTCCGCGCCTTTTCGACGCCGCGCTGGCGGGCTGCCAGCCAACGGATGAACGCGTCGCAACGGCGCTTCACCTCCTCCGCCGGGACATCGCCCCAGGTGCCGCCTTCCTCGCGGCGCAGCATCCAGTCGCCCTCCCAGTGCTGGAGAACGAAGGTGACTTCGCGGTCCTGATAGGTCTTGAATAGATAAGTCGCGACTTCGTGGAATTGTTCCTCCTCGTCCTCGAAGTTGTTGTCTCCCGCGAAAAAGGTCTGCTTGTTGCCGACCAACGGAAACACTTCGAGAAACACCGTGCTGAATGGCAACGCGAGCGCTTCGACGTAGTCCTTGTGCTTCAGCACGTCCACCAGCCGGCCGCTCTTGAGCGCGGTGCTCCAGTCGCTGTTATAGCCATAGCCGGGGAGTTCGTCCTCGCGCAGCCAGAACTTGGCGACGTTCATCCCGAGGCGTTGGATCGCCTCCGCGCCCTCGACGAGGAAGGGCTTGTCCGTCAGGTGGTAGTGCCCGTCGTAGTGGGTGGTGCCGAGCCGGTCCTTGAGGTCGGCGGGAATGGATCCGCCTAGCAGCGGTTGGGCCGCGCGGACACGCTTCCGGATCTCCTCGGGAGCGGTCAGCCCGGATGCCTGGGCCGCGAGTGCTTGGCACGGGCCCAGCGCCGCGAGTGTGGTAACGGCTCCGGTCTGTTTGATGAAGGTTCTGCGTTGCATCGGTTGGTGTTTTAAACGAGTTCATGCATACGTCCGGCCGGCGCGAATTTCATCACGTATTCCACCAGCGCCGGGAAATTCGCGGTGGCGACGCCGATGCTTTGGTCCGCGCAGCCGTAGTAAACGTAGAGCACATCGTCCACCACCACGTTGGCCGTCGGAAAGACCACGCCATGTGGATAGAGGCCATGCCATTCGAACGCGGCTTCCGGCTCCATGACCGGCTCCGGCGTGCGGGCAATCACTCTGGTGGGATCCTTGAGGTCGAGCATCAGCACGCCCACGCGATAGACGCCCAGCGCATCCACGGCATGATAGATCACGAACCAGCCTTCGTCCGTCCTGAGCGGCGGGGTCGAGCCACCGATCTTGCATTCCCAGCCCGCCTGGCCCTTGGCCAGCAGCACGCTGTCCGACCAGCAAAGCAGATCGTCCGAGAAGCTGATCCAGATGGCGGGAAATTCGGTGCCATACTCCGGCCCCACCCACTGCATCGGGCGGTGGAGCATCACGTATTTGCCGTCGACTTTATCCGGGAAGAGAATCACGTCCCGGTCGTCCACATCCGGGCGGGTGATGCGTCCGAGGCGGCGGAAGGTGCGGAGGTCGTCGGACATCAACAACCCTGAAGCGGTCATGTTGTGGCCGAACAGCGGTGGCAGCGAGGGATCGTTAGGGCTGTAGGCGGCGTTGTTTTCACTCAGCCAATACTGTTTGGGCTTATAAGCCCGATAGGCATAGGTGATATAGAAATGTCCGTCCAGCTTGACGATCCGCGGGTCCTCGATGCACCCGGCATCCGGCCCGTCGGCGCTGGGCGAAAGGATCGGGTGATCACTCTCCCGCTTGAAGTGGATGCCATCTTCGCTGGTGGCGAGGCCGAAGTGGATGACATGTTCCGCGTCGTTTCCGGCAGCGCGGTAAAGCATATGGAAAACCCCCTGATCGTGGATCACACCCGGATTGCAGACGGCTAGATTTTCCCACGGGTTGCTTGGATGCGGCAGGAGGATCGGGTTGTCGGGATGTTTGTTGAGTTTCATGAAGTTGGCGGTGACGAAGGCGGGCGCTGTTTATCGCCAGACATAGATGAAGATTGCGGTGACGGCGAGCAGCAGAAGGGATTGGATGCGATAGTTCTTATACCAAGGGACATCCGCTAGGCCGGCGGTTTCATTGCGGAAAAACGCGGGAGTCCAGACGTAGCGCTCGACGACTTCTCTTGCCGGGGCGGGAGTCACCAGGCTGACGCCAAACAAAATGGCCAAGGAAACGACAAACAGGAGCGGCGCGACATAGAGGAAATTCCAGCCTGCCAGCGGGGTTTTGTCCCGGAAGAGCAACAGCAGCACGGCGAAGGTGAGGCCGGTCAGCAGGGCGGTGAAGGCGGCGCTGGCGCTGGCGCGTTTCCAGAACAAGCCCGCTAGAAAGACCGCGACCACCGGCGGCGCCATGTAGGCGAGCAGTTGTTGGAAATATTTCACCACCGACCCGAATTGCTCGATCTGCGGCGCCCACAGCGCGGCGACGGTCACGATCACCAGTCCCGAGATGTTACCCGCCTTGACGAGCGCTTTGCCATCCATGCCGGGGCGGACCTTGGAGATGATATCCATGGTGATGAGTGTCTGCGCGGAATTGAGGATCGAGCTGAGGGTCGAGACCATGGCAGCGACGAAACCGATCACCACCAAGCCGGTGATTCCGACCGGCAACAGGTTGAACACCATGGTTGGATAGATTTTGTTCGGCGTGTCGAGATCGGGATATAACACGCGTCCGGCAAGACCGGGAAGGACCATGATGAAAAAGACGGTGAAATTCAGCGCGGCGGCAAACAGATTGCCCCAGCGGCCCTGTTCAATGTTCTTCGCGCTGAGGGTGCGCTGCACCATCGCCTGGCTCAGTCCCCAGAAGTAAAATCCCATCAGCGGCAGGCTGATGAACAGCGTGGGCCATGGCACCGACGGATCGTTGACCGGCCGGATCAAGCTGAGGTGTCCCGCGGGTGCGGCGGTCATCACCGCGTCCCAGCCACCGGCTTTGTCGAAGGCGACGAATGTCAGGATGATCGAACCGAGGATGAGCACCACCGACTGGATCAAGTCCACCCACATCACTGCGGACAGCCCGCCGATGAGCGTGTAGGAAGCGGCGAGAATCGCGATGCCCCAGACGACATGGCTCAGTTCCACGCCCGGGAAAATCAATTGCACCATCAAGCCTCCCGCGTAGAGCGTCACCGCCGCGTCGGCAAAGGTGTAGCCGAGGATGGTGATGATAGAAAGGTAGTAGCGGCTTCGTTTGTCGAACCGGCCTTCCAGAAACTCCGGCAGGGTGAAGATCTTGTTTCGCAGATAGAACGGCAGGAAGAAGACGAGGAAAAACAGGATCGGGATGATCGCACCGGCAATGCCATAGTTGAACACCGCGATGCCCGTGCCATAGGCGTCCGCCGACCAACCGACAAGCGACGAGCTGGAAACGCACATCGCCATCATCGAAAGGCCGATGATCGGCCAGGTCATGCCGCGTCCGCCGAGGAAATAGGCTTCCGCGTTCTGGCGTGACGCATGACGGATGCCCCACGCGACGATGAGAATCACGTAGATGGCCATGACGACCAGATCCGTCGTGCTGAGATTGATAGTGGGCATAAATGGGCTGAGTGGGATGTTGGTGAGTTACGACCTTCCCTGAAAATCATTTGACGTGCCAGTTTTTTATGGATTTGGGACGTTGCGGTCATCCAGGGTTTAGTTATAGTCCGCACCATGACGCCCCCTGAAACCCTTTCCCTGCTGGGGATTGCCCAAGCCCCACGCCGGCGGGTGCTGGTGCTGCTGGCGTGGTATGCCACCGATGTTTTCCGTGGTATCGCGCGGTTCGCCCGCGATGCCGGGTGGATTCTCGACAGCAGTTACGAGCGGACTGGCGAAGTTCCGGAAGGTTGGAGAGGGGACGGGATCATCGGCGTGCTGGGCGTGCATCCGGAGGTGGACCGGCTGGCGCTGAAGGGCAAGGTGCCTTTTGTCAACATCGGCTACAGCCTGCCGGAAGCCGCGCCGAGCGTAACAGCGAACCAGGCGTCGGTGGCGCGGCTGGCAGCCAACCATTTCCGCAACCGCGGTTTCCGTCATTTCGCCTACTACCTCCGCAGCAACCAACCGGGTGACCTCGGACGGCTTGAGGCGTTCCGCGTCGAGCTGGCAACCACCGGTCATGTGCCGATTGTGATCAATTGCAACGAAAGCGGCGTCACTTCATCACTGGCCCGCAGCCGGTGGTTGGCGCGGAAATTGAAAAGTCTGCCCAAGCCGGTGGCGGTCCTGGCAGAAATCGACGACTACGCGATCGAAGTCATCGGCGCGGCCTCCGATGCCGGATTGAAAATCCCCGAGGATGTGGCGGTTCTGGGTGTCGGAAATGACGAGCTGCGATGTCCGTTCGCCCAGGTTCCGCTGTCGAGCGTGAATGACAATGCCTGCGGCATCGGCCAGCAGGCCTGCCTATTGTTAGAGCGGCTGATGGCCGGGGCGAGCGCCTCCGCCGATGCCATCACCGTGCAACCGCTGGGCATGGTGACCCGGCGCAGCACCGATGTGGTGGCGGTCGAGCACCCGCAAGTGGCGCAGGCGCTTCAAGCGATCCGCGATCACTACAAAGACCCGATGACCGCCGAAGGCATCATCTCAGGAGTCCCCATGTCGCGCAGGAGATTGCACGACGCCTTTGTCCGTCACATCGGGAGAAGCGTCGCCGATGAAATCACCCGGCTGCGCGTGGAGCACGCCAAACGCCTGCTCGCGGAGACCAAGGAGAAGCAGCATCAAATCGCTGTCGCATCGGGATTCCGCAACGATGCGCGGCTGGTCCTGGTGTTCACCCGGGTAACTGGCATGACCCCCGGCGAATATCGGCGCAATTTCAATCCGGCTTATGCGAGCTCCCCGAAGCTCGGCCGGCCTCCGGGCAGCTTGGGGCAGGGATGAGTCGGAGCAAGTGGGGGAGTGGGGGAGTGGGGGAGTGGGGGAGTGGGGGCGCGACGCCCAATACTGTCAGT
>JBIPND010000287.1:0-4965 GCA_044374015.1 Luteolibacter sp.
TTACACTCAATCTGCAATTTTTCCCCGCCAGCCAGCTCGCGGGTGCGGATGGCAATGGAATTTTCAGCGATCCTTATGGCGGCAGCTCCGGCAGCTTGGTGATGCCCGGCGGGTCGAGTTCCCCTGCCATGGGCGACGTCGATGGCGATGGGGATCTGGATTTGCTCATTGGCGGGGTGGGAGGTGCGGTTCGGTTCCTGCGCAACATCGGTTCTCCGTTCGCGCCGCAATACGGGGAGGTTTCCGGAGCGCTCGCCGGGCTGCCGCAGTGGCCAACGGGCCGGGTCTATCCGGCGCTGGGCGATTGGAATGGCGATGGCCGCGCGGATCTGGCAGTGGGATCAGACGATGGCGTGCTGCGCTTCTATCAGGCGCAGGCGGTGGAGGGCGCGATGTTCGCCTGGGTCGGCAACCTCACGGTTGGCGGTAGCGCGGTAATGCCCGCGTTCTTCCCTGGCACGGGCAGTCCCGATCTGCTGGTCCTCGATGCCGCCACCGGGCTGGTCGCGCGTTTTGCCCGTGGTAGCGGCACACCGCCGTATGCCATGCCGGTCTCGGTGGCCGATCTCCTTGGCACGCCGGTGGTCAATGGCACCAGCCTTGCGGTGGCGGATGTGACGGGCGATGGCATTCCGGACATTCTCGCCGCAGACAGCGCCGGGCGGATCTGGCGATTCAATGGCGGCCCAAGCGGCACCTACACACTCACCAGCAAGGTCTGGGGCGGCAGTTTCGATGGCTTCCGCGCGGGTCTGACCGTGACGGTGGCCGACTTGGATGGCGATGGTGATATGGACATCGTTGGCGGTGGCGCGGACGGCAGTTTGGTTTATCTTAGCAGCCCGGAAAAACACCTGCGCATCACGCCGGCAATCGCCACGGTGGGAGTGGGCGAGACGCTGGATTTCTCCAGCATCGACGATAATGGCACGCTCGTGTGGAGCATGGGGCGCTGGCAAAGTGGCGGCTCCGTGGCCCCATTGACCGGGCTCTACATGGCAGGCAGCACGCCGGGCATCGATCAAGTGCTGGCTCGCAACTCCGCCGGTCGCACGGGAGTGGCATGGGTCAACGTGGTGAGGCGCGGTGGCACGAACGGCTTGAAGTGGCGCGGTCTGCTGGTGGACGGTCGCCGTGGGCCGAATGATCCGGTTTGGCCCGCCGCGCACGCGCTCAACACCCGTGCCCACGAGGTCTTGAAGTATCGTGGCCTCAAGCAGGATGAAATTCAATGGCTCGGTCATGGAGATCGCGGCCCCGGAGCCGCGCCCACCCGCGAAGCTTTGCGAGCCGCGATGCGCGATGGCCTCACGCTGGCGGAGGACACGGAGGTTTTCATGATCTACCTGGCCGACCACGGCCGGGTGGCCCCGAATGGCGATGGACTTTTCCTGCTTTCCGAACATGAAAACGTCAGCGGCACCGAGTTGGATGGCTGGCTGGATACGCTGCAAGCCGGTCGGCCGAATCTTTCGGTGATCGTTGTCGTCGAGAGCTGCTATGGTGGGCGCGTGGCCGGGCCGCTGATGGCGGCAGACGCCTTCAGCCCGCGGCGTCTGGTGATGACTGCCAGTGGTGCGGATGAACTCGCCCACCTCGCGGCGGGCGGGCTGGTGAGTTATTCGACCATGTGGTGGAGCGGCGTGGCGTCCGGCAAGACGCTGGCGCAGGCTCATGACGATGCCGTTGCCGCGATGGCCAGCCTGCAAGCCGGGCAACGCGGCGCGGGCGGCGCGGCGCTCGCCGCGGGCAAGCTCGGGCTCGGTGGCGTGGCCGGATCCGGTCGCCCGGTGGTTTCGCTGGCGGAGGAGTCCATCCAGCTGCAGGGCACGCAGGAAACGCGTTTGGCCGTGACGGTGGAGTCTCCCTTCGCCGTGGAAAAAGTCTGGGCGGTGGTGGTGCCGCCCGGTTACCGGGCCAGCGGGGACGCTCCGGTGGTGGACCTCACCGAAGTGAATCTCGCCAAAGACACGGCCACCGGCCAGTGGGCGGCGAACGTCGGCGGCTTCAGTGAAGGCGGGGCACCCTACACCGTGCTCTTGCAAGCACGCGATGCCTGGGGCCAGGTCAGCGCACCGGCGCTCCTTCAAGTCAGTCAGGAGACGGTGCGCAACCGCGTGATCATTTTCGCCCACGGCGAGGATGCCTGGAGCGGTGCCGCGGTGGCGGGCAGCCTGGCGGCTTATGCCAGGGAGGTGGCCTTGTTGCGCCGCGTCAGGGAACAGGATGTGAAAATCATCGCCGATGGTGTCTTCGCGGAAGAAGGGGCACTGGAGGCCAGTGTCTCCAATCTACAAAATGCCATCGAGAGTTGGGCCAATGCCGATGGCAAGCTGGGAGCGCTCACGGTGTTTGCCGTGGGCCAGGGCAGCCAGGAAGGGCTTGTGTGTGCCAATGGCGATGCGGTCACCCCTGGCGGCCTGCAGGGCTGGCTGGACAACTTGCAGGATGAAAGTGCCGCGACGGTCCAACTGATCGTCGATAGCGACTACTCCGGCCGCTTTGTCGCCGGTGCGGGCAGCAGCGCCCACCGCCGCGTCGTTGTTTCCAGCACCGGACAAAATGATCGCAATACCTTTGCCAGCGGCCAGTGGTCCAACGTCACCCGATGGATGTGGAATTCCATCGCCCGGGGCCGTGACCTGCGCGAAAGCTACGGCGAGGCCACCGATCTGGCCCGGATGATCGGGATCACCGTGCCCGCCTTGTTCGATGACAATGGCGACGGCATCTTCACCAAGCTCAGCGACGGACTCAGGGCGATCAATACGTTCGTCGGCTCGGCCTACGTCACGGCGGACGACCCGCCATCCATTGGCAAAGCCAGCGCGATGATGCAGGTGGCCGCCGGACAGCGCGCGCGCTTCTGGGTTTCCAATATCGTCATGCCTGATGGAACGGCACCGCAAAGCGTCTGGTGCGAAGTGCTGGGACCTGACGGCACCACACGCGGCGGCAAGGACCTCTGGCATAATCCCGTCAAGGACCGTCATGAGGGTTCCTTCGCCGCCTTCACCGAACCCGGGCGCTACCTGGTGTTCGTGCAGGCCGGCACCCAGGGCGATCCCTCGCGCACCACGCCACCGGCGGTTGTTCTGGTGGATTACTCCAGCACCCCAAACCATGGCGCGCCGCTCACCGCAGGCCTGCCCGCACTCACCCTGCCGCTTGATGGCCGGACGATGGAGGTGGAAAGCGACGCGGGCGGCGAGTGGCGCCTGCCGCTGCTGCGCGGCCAACGGGTGATCGTGGAAGCCCGTGAGGTTTCCACCGGACGTGATGTCGCCATCCAGCTCATCGGCAACAGCGGACAAGTGCTTGCCGCATCGGATGTCTGGGGCAATGGCTTCGGCGAAATCATCGATGGCTGGGAAGCTCCGGCGGATGGCACCTATCGGGTGCGCGCCAGCTTCGCCACCGGCAGCGGTGCGGCTGAATGCAAGGTGCGCGCCTACATCAAACGCGAAGCAGGCTCCGAGAGCTTCGTTGCCCTGCCGGCGCAAAGCATTACCTTCAACCCACCGGCCACCCACCCGATCAATGACGGACCGTTGATTTTGAGTGCCACCGCGACCTCCGGCCTGCCCGTCCGCTTCGAACTGGTAAGCGGCCCGGCGACATTGACCGGCACGAGCCTTGCCTTCACCGCCGGGGGCACCGTGATCGTCCGTGCCATGCAAGACGGCAACACCACCTGGGATTCCGCCGAACCGGTCGAACGCACGATTACCATCAACCCAACCCAGTCCCAGACCTACGACAGCTGGGCGCAGGCCATTTTCGGCGCGGACTACGCCACCAAGGGCGGCCCTGGTCAGGACCCCGACGGCGACGGCCAGACCAACGAGGTCGAGTGGCTGGCCAAGACCGATCCGCTCAATCCATCGGACAGGTTTAAAATCGCCGCCGTCACTCGCAATGCCAGCGGGTTCCACATCCGCTGGCTGGCAAGGGAAGGCGTGAACTACCGCGTGATGGTTTCCACCCATCTCTCCTCTTGGACCGAACTTCCAAACTCCCGCGTCACCGGCACCGGTGGCGAAGTGGAACGCACGGACACAGCCGCCACCGGTCCCGGGAAATTCTACCGCGTGGAGCTGGTTCAGCCATGAACACGGCGCTACTCCCAATCATTCGCGTCGATTCGCGTCGATTCGCGGTTCGGTTGCTCCAAACCGCCGCCTCAGCCGAGCCCCTCGTCGATCAAAAAATCGCGTGGCGTGCTGACCCGCATCCCGTAAACCGTCGTTCCCAGCACGATTCCGAAATCGCCTTTGTCCAAGGTCAGCAGCACCTCGCACTTGGCCGCCAGCGCGGAAATCAGCACCGGCTTGTCTTTGGAGGCGGTGAGCAGCAGCGGCTTCTTGCTGGTCAGCGCATTGGGAACCCATTCGATCCGGGCCTGCATGCCCGGCCATCTCAGGGCCGCTTCCGCGCCGAGTTTCCCGATGTTCTTGCTCGTTGCCGCGCGGCAGTAGCTGGCCGAAATCAAGCGCCAGCCCCGGTCGGGAGCCAGTTCCGTGATCAGCCGGGACAGCGATGTTCCCGATCCGCAGGCGGAAAGCAGCACGCTGCTATCCAGAAAAATCCTCACGCTTTGCCGGCCTTTCTCCAAAAATTCTCCGCGTCCGTTTCATCTTCCTTGATCCACTCTCGCAAGGTTGCCTCGGGAATCTCGCGCACGGGCAGTGCCTCTGCCGGTTGCAGGAAAATCCCACCGTCCCTCAGTTCCACCAGCATCATCGGGTGCTCGGCGGTATCCAGCCCGAGCTTGCGGCGCATGTCCGGCGGCAGGGTGATCGTGCCTCGTTTCGATACAGGGATACTTGTCATGCTGCAATGCTGCAATGCGGCAATACGTTTGTCAAGTTGCCGATCACGGAAGGGCCGCAAACCGGAGTGCGAGCATCCTGTCCGTCGGGCCAGACCTTTCTCCCGCGCATGCCAATCGCCAACACACCTTTC
>JBIPND010000288.1:0-4945 GCA_044374015.1 Luteolibacter sp.
GACTCCGCCGCTGCGGCCGATCTTGCGGGCGATATCGACCATCAGGTCGAGTTCCTTGCACGAGACTTCGAAGTCGTCGCGCAGCGAATCATGGCTGGCGGCCATCAGCGGGCCGAGGGTTTCGAAATCGTTGCGGGCGAGCGCGGCGGCGGCGGCGATGGTGCGGGAAATCTCGCCGACCACGTGGCGCGCGCGGCGGTTGATCGGGTCGCCGAGTTTTCCCCAGTTAGCCTGCACTTCGGCGGAGGTGACATCGCGCCACGAAGCCTTGCCGAGGATCGCGAGGCCGTCCTCGGTGTGCTTGCGGCGGACCGCGTAGCCGCCATCTGACAGCTCGTGATGGACCATCGTGTTAGAAATCAGAACGGTGAGATCCGGATTTTCAAACGGCACCAACTCGGGCTCGCCGGTCTGGCAATCGATCAGCACCAGCCGGTTCGGTTTGCCGAAGGCGGAGGCGAACTGGTCCATGATGCCGCATGGGACGTGGGCGAAATCGTGCTCGGCCTTTTGACAGAGCAGCGCCTTTTCCCGGGTGTCGAGCACCGTGTCTAACAATCCTTCGAGAAAAGTGGCGGTCGCGCATTCCAAAGCGGCGGACGAGGAAAGCCCGGCACCCCCGGGCACCGAGGAGAGAATGTAGGCATCGAAGCCGGGAATGTGGTGGCCGCGGTCCTGGAAACCGCGGATCACGCCGCGCAGGTAATTCGCCCACTTCGGCACGCTGACTACTTGCGGTAAAGTGAGGTCGAGCACCGCGACTTCCTCGCTCAGCGCCGAGGTGATGCGGGCGTTGGTGGTGCCATTGGCACAACCGGCGATGACGATGTAGCGGTCGATCGCGAACGGCATCACAAACCCGTCGCAGTAGTCGATGTGCTCGCCGATCAGGTTGACACGCCCCGGCGCGGCGGCGGTGATGGTCGCCTGGACTTGGAAGCGGTCCAGCAGTCCAATGGCGGCGTCGGAAACGAGATCGGTGAGGTCGGGGTTGAGCTGGAGCATGATCGTGGGGCGTTAACTGGATTCGACGTTAGCGGGTTGGTCAAGGCGGCGGCGATAACTTTCGACGGCCTGGGTCCAAACGCTGTGGATGCCTTCGGTGGAGCGCAACCACACCGCCCGGTGCATCATCAACATCGCGGGGGCCTGGTAAAGCAGATCGGAAAGCTCGCTTTTCGATAGACCGCCGGGGCCTTCGGTGAGGCAGCGTTCGGCGAGTGCGGAGTCTTTTTCCTGAAGCTCGGAATGTTCCAGCAGCGAGACGTGGACGCCGTTGACGTAGGGATCGACGACGGCGGCAATCACGCCGCGGCGCGCCTCCAGCGATGCGTCGAGCGCGGGATCGACAGCGGCGTTGGCGTTGTCGGCGAGCCGGATGATTTCCGGCGGATTGAGCTCTTCGGGCGTGGCCAGGATTTTGTGCCGGGCAAGCGCACGGCCGTAGCGGGCGCGGCTGGTCAACACGGAAACCGGCGCCGCCAGCAGCAGGCCTAGCAGGATCGGGCTCATCCAAATCGCAAACGAGTAGTCGCTGCCGATGCCGATCTGGGTCTTCGCCTTGTAGCCGATGGTGAGCGCGATCCCGGCCCACACCACGCCGAGGATGGTTTGCACCGCGTGAAAGCGGAAGGCGTCGCCCCAGGACGTGCCGTCAGTTTCGCGGTTCTGGTTTCCCCAGCCGACCGCCCGGCCGACGACGATGCTGAGGACCATCATGGTGTGCGCCACCATGATGCACGGCGCTAACAACATCGAAATCAGGGTTTCGAGAGACGCTCCGACCATGATCGGGATCGCCCCGCCGAACGAACGGCGGATGCCGGGGGTGAGGATGGCCCCGATGACGGCGAGAATTTTCGGCAGGAATAACAGCGAGAAAACCCCGATCATGAGAATGATGCTTTGTTCGATGCCGTTGATGTGAAACCAGCGGTCGACATAACTCTCGAACGGCAACTGGCTGAGCTCGCTGGAGTAGCGGTCCCACGCCACCCACGTTCCCAGCACCAGGAACAGGAACCACAGCGGGCTGCCGAGATAGGCCATGATGCCCATGAACAAGTGCATTCTAACGGAAAATGGCAGCTTGCGGGCGAAAATGAGCCACAGGTGCTGCAAATTCCCCTGACACCACCGGCGGTCGCGGATCAGGTGATCGACCAGCGTCGGCGGCGCTTCTTCATAGGTGCCCTCGATGTCCCAAGCCAGCCAGACTTCCCATCCTTTGGCGACCATCAGTGCGGCTTCGACAAAGTCGTGGCTGAGGATGCGTCCGCCGAACGGTTCGCGCCCGGGGAGCGCCGGGAGCTCGCAATATTGGGAAAACGGCTCTAGGCGGATCAGCGCATTGTGGCCCCAGTAACTGCCGCCGCTGAGCTGCCAGTAGTTGAGCCCGCGGATGAACAGCGGCCCGTAGAGGCGCATCGCGAATTGTTGGAGGCGGGTGAAAATCGAAGAACCACGGATCAAGCGCGGCGGCGTTTGCAAAATCCCGAGGCGCGGATAGGCCTCCATCACCCGGGTCATTTTGACGATGTCGGCGCCGTCCATCAGGCTGTCCGCATCGAGCACCAGCATCGATTCGTAGCGGCCGCCCCAGGTGCGGACGAAGTCGCCGATGTTGCCGGCCTTGCGGTTTTCGTTGGTCTTGCGGCGGCGGTAATAAATTTGGCCAAAAGCTTCAAGGCGGCGGCAAAGATTGGTCCACGCGGTTTCCTCCAGCACCCACAGGTCGAGGTCGCGGGTGTCGCTGAGGATGAAAAAATCAAACGACGGGAGGTGACCGGTGGCTTCGATCGAACGGTAGATCGCCTCGATCCGGCCGCAGGTTTTCACGCTGTCTTCATTGTAAACCGGCATCACCACCGCGTGGCGCTTGAGCAGCGGACCGCTCGCGCCCTCGGCGAGCTTGGTGATGCGGACCGAGCGTTTGCGACCGCGCAACATGTCGATGGCCCCGAAAATCGCGTGGAAAGAACCCAGCGTGAGCAGGCCGTTGAGCAGGACGAAAATCGCCAGCAGCGGGAAATGGGCTTTCTGGAAACCCATGCGCCAAAAAAGATCCGCCAGCCACAAGCTGGCCACCACGTTGACGATGACGACGCTGCCGAAGAACAAGGTGCGCCGCAAAATGGTGCGGCAACGCCCGAAAAAGGCCGGCGTGCCCCCACCGGGTGGGTGGTCAAATGTTTCCATAGGTGAAGAACCAAACGGTGAGAATGATCAGGCTGAGCACCAGGCCGATGAACATGATCCGGATGATGGGGCGGCGATCCATGGTTTCCCACCACTGCGCCGCTCCGCTGCCGATGGCGTTGAGTTCCAGCGGCTTCGGGATCATGGTCAGCTCCGCAAACTGCGGCCCGGCGGCGAGATAGGAGCGTTTCATCGCATCCACAAACTCGGGCGGCCACGGCGCGGGCGTGAGGAAAACCCCCTGCCATTTCCCGGGCATCCCGGCTAACAACAGGGCGAGCCGGCCACGGGCGGCCAGCCGGCGGTTTTCCAAGGGCACATCGAGCACGTCCTGGGTCCACTCGGCCACTTCGGAGAGCGCCTCTTCCATCGCCAGCAGCCGGGCCGGCTTTTCCGGTTCGGCGGCGCGCCGGGCGGAGGCTCGCCACAAAATGCTGCGCACAAGCTCGGCGACGAGCAGGCGGTTGCGCAGGCGCAGCGCCTGAAGGTAGGCCTCGACGGCGGCATAGGCCTCCTCCCACTCATTAAGTTCCAGCTCGTTGAGCGGACGCAGTGTGTCTAAGGAATGACGCGGTGGACCCATGTTTCAGTGAGGAAATTTTCTCCGCGTTTGATGCAACAACGAAGTTCGACCGGCCCGATGTCAGCCAGCTTGCCACCCTCGGCGGCCGGGGCGAGTTGGAAGGCGACGCGCCAGCGCGCGTCCGGCATCGGTTGGATCGTGATTCCCTGAATTTTCACCCGGTCCGAGCCAGGGCCGACGGCTTGGACCAGCGGTTTGAGCGGGGTTTCGGTCTGCTGGTTGAGGGCGTTGCCGGCGAATTCGATCACCATCGTCCGCTGCTCCGGCTGCCAATCATGGACGCCGGTGCGGGTGGCGACCACCCGGCCGTCGGCGTCCGATGGATCCTCATTCATCGTCCAATGCTGGCGATAGGAAAATTCGAGGCGATCGCCGGGTTGCGGGATTTTGGCGGGCTCCCACATCGCCACGGTGTTGTCGGCGAGTTCGTTGGTGGTCGGAATCTCCATCAGCATCACTCGGCCGGGGCCCCAATCGGACGTGGGTTCGATCCACAGCGAAGGGCGCAGGTGGTAATCCGCCTCGCCGTCCTCATACGCGCCGAAGCGGCGGTCACGTTGCAGCAGGCCGAAGCCATCGCATTTTTCCATGTCGAAAAAACTCAGCTCGACCTTGCCCGAGTCGTTGGAAATCGGTCGCCAGAGGCGCTCGCCGGTGCTCATGCGGATCGCCAGGCCGTCGGAATCGTGCACTTCCGGGCGGAAGTCATCGAAGCGCCGGCGCGAGTTTTCGCCGAACCAGAACATGCTCGACATCGGCGCGATCCCGAGCCGCTTCACCTCGCGGCGGGTGAAAATCACCGCCCTGACCTCGATGATAGTGGTGCTGCCAGGATTGATGCTGAACTGGTAGGCCCCCGAGTAGGATGGACCGTCCAACAGCGCGTAAATCCGCGCCTCGGTGCTGTCGGCCGCCGGCTTGCGCAGCCAGAACTCGCGGAAACTGGGAAATTCTTCGGTCGTGCCGTCGATCCCGGTGTCCACCGCGATGCCCCGGGAGGAAATCCCGTAGCGTTGGTTTTTCCCAAGGGCGCGCCAGTAGCTTGCTCCTTGGAAGACCGCCAATTCGTCAAAAATCTCCGGATTGTTCAGCGGCGCATGGAGTCGGAATCCGGCAAAGCCGCCGTCGGCTGGCAGGTCGCCATGTTTGCTGATCAGCGGGCCG
>JBIPND010000290.1:0-4943 GCA_044374015.1 Luteolibacter sp.
GCGAGATTCCGTATCCTCCGAATTTGTTTGTGATCGGTACCGTGAACGTCGATGAAACGACCTATATGTTCAGTCCGAAGGTGCTGGACCGGGCGCACGTCATCGAGTTCCAGGTGGACGCCAATGATATTGGAAGATTTCTGGATGATCCCAATGAATTGGAAGCGGTTCCGGCGGCTGGCGAGGCCAAGGCAAAGGAGTTTCTCCAGCTTGCGCTGGATGCACGCAGTGGGAAACTCGCACCGCTTGAAGATCCTGAAAAGACGGCAAGTAACAAGCATCTGATCAACCTGCTCGAAATCCTGCAACGCGGACGTTTTGAGTTTGCCTACCGCACAGCCAACGAGGTGACGCGCTACCTCCGGGTTTGTCGGCATTTGGCTGAAGACAAGGCGGCTTGGAGCGACGGCCTGCGTTTGTCTGAAGGGGAGCGAATCGCGGGAAAGAGGAATTGGTTGTCCGATCTGGATGATGAGATTCTGCAGAAGATCCTCCCCAGACTCCATGGCAGCCGCAACCGTTTGGGTCCGCTGTTAGGAGCATTGGCTTGTTACTTACACACAGGTGACCGGAAGGCGGCCAGCGATTATTTTCCGGCGGAAGGTGCCGAGCTTGCCTCCAAGTCAATCGGTGACCCGGACTTCCGGGCGATGGGCAAAGAGGACGCGTTGTTTCCCCGAAGCTTCAGCAAAATCAGGATGATGTCGGAGATACTGGTCGAAGAGCAGTTTGTGAGTTTCATTTGCTGATTCATGTCTGCGATGGGTTCATACGAAGCGGTGTCCCTGCCTCTCCGGGGCGGATGGCGTATCGAGTGGCGGCGGAAAGGGTGCACCCGGGGGTGTGAAGAGATCATTGGACTGCCAGCAGGCTGGCATGGCGTGAATGCGGAAGGCGGGCCGTTGCAAGTGTCTCGTGGACCGCGGGGAGGGTTGGTCCGGCTGAATGAAACGACCTCGTTCCGTTTATCGATCGAGCCACCGGATGGTGTCGCGACGGATGTGGAATTGCGCGTTCCCGGAGCGGTTTTCACCCGTACCTCGCGCGACCGGGAAGCACCATCGGGAGATTTTCTGGCAGTGAACTACCTAGGGATGGTGGCTATCGTGGTGGTGCGCGGCGGTGTGGAGGAACGGATGGCGGTGGAAGTGGTGTCGTCCAAGTTTTCCCATGCTGAGGATTTCCGGCGGATGACGGCCGACATTGCCGCGGAGTGCCAGCAACTGCTGCTGGCGTGGAACATGCCCGCGGGCCTGCCTTTTGAAAAAGATCCGGTCCGCCACAAACGGCTGCTGCTTGAGCAGTTTTTGTTCATCCAACAGGAACTTGATGGCGGCAGGCTGGAACGCTGGATCGAGAGCATCCGGATGAGACCCCACGAGGAACTGCGGAGTGAATCCTCATGGAAGCCTGCTGACCTGGCACGGAGCACCGACCATCTTCAGCGCCCGCTGGCTTTCAGTCGGAATTGGCGGGGCAATGGCGGGTCGCCCCGGCCGGCTGAGGTCCTGGAAGTCAGGAAGCGCCCGACACTCGACACAGCACCGAATCGGTTTCTCAAGCATGCGCTCGCGGGATTCGCCTCGATCTGCCGGGATGTGGTGCGCGGGTTTTCCGACCCGAAGGCTGCCTTGGGCGCGGACGGGCCTGCGGTGCGCGATGCCTTGTCCTTGCTCTCACGGATCGAAGGTCATCTCGGTTCGGGATTTTTTCGGGAAATCGGCGAGGCCCGGCGGATTCCGATTGAGAACCAGACGTTACAAAAGCGGGAGGGCTACCGGGATTTCCTGCGGGTCTGGTTGCTTGCTGGCCAGGCTACACGCCTCAACTGGGAGGGTCGGGGCGACGTCTTCAATGCAACCGTGAGAAATGTGGCGGCGCTCTATGAGTACTGGCTGTTTTTTGTTCTGAGGAAAATCATCACGAAGATACCAGGCATGAAGGAGGTCCCGCTCGAAGACACCGCGGGCGGCGATGTTCTACCTGCGGTTTGCGAGCGCAATGGACTGTTGGAGATCCGCCTGAAACGGGGGAAAGGCAGCTTGGTGGCATTCGAACATGATACGGATGGCCCGGACGGCTTGCGCATTCATTTTTGTTTCGACCGGACCTACTCACCCGCAAAGCATGTGTTGGCGGGCGGGGCCTACAGCAAGTCGTTCAGGCCTGATTTCTCCATGGTGATCTTTCCCGCGGAATTTGCCGCAGGATGCACGTGGGAAGCCGCGGAGACGGAGGCCGAACGATCCGGCCGGATTGCCTACCTGCATTTTGATGCGAAATACCGAGTCGATGGAATCAGCGAACTTTTTCCGGCTGACAACAACGAGTTGTTGGATGAGGAGGAGACGGGCAAAGCCACGAATACCTATCGCCGCGCCGACCTCTACAAGATGCACACTTACAATGATGCCATCCGTCGCACGGTGGGTTCGTTTGTGCTCTATCCAGGCACGGGCGAGACCGAGGAAACATATAGTAAATACCATGAACTGCTGCCAGGGTTGGGGGCTTTTGCCGTAAGTCCATCAGCTGTCGCGGGAGCCGGAAAGGCGCTTTCCGCCTTCATGTTGGAGGTTCTGCAATGCCAGCGGGACCGGTTCAGCCAGTTGGCGCGGATCGGATATTGGACGCATGACACGATCCGGGAGGAGCCTGTTGCATACCGTGTGGGTGGCAACCTTCATCATGAGCGTCCGCCGAAAGACACCGTCGTGGTGCTTGGTTACATCCGGTCTGGCGAAGATCCGGAACAATACCGGTCGCTGGGTGTGTTTTTTTGGCATGCGGTGGAGTGGCTTGATGGCGGTCTTCCCCCGGAAGAACGAATGCCGGGACCTGCCACAAAGCAGGGGTTTGATCCGATGCGTGCCGACCTGCTTGGTGTCTACCAAGGAGGAGTTTCCGTGCCCTGGCTGGCAAAGGTGGTTGGAGTCCGTATTGTCAGTGCCGGAGCAAGGGCGGATGAACTGGGAAGACCGCTCAAGTCCATGAAGGCCGCTTATTATTTCCGTATGCAGCTCGGCGATTTCCTAGATGAACCACCGCGGGATGTCAGCAGCTTGGTAGGACCAAGGCCGGGAAAGCCTATGGTCTGCACGCTGGCTGGGCTTGCGGAATGTGAGCCTGCATCGCCTTGAGCCGGCTGATAGCTACCGGCCAATGAGGCGTGGCAGACGCTTCTCCAACCACTTGCGCGCGGCGATATTTTCCAACGCGCATTCCCAGACAGTCACCACATGCCAGCCGAGTTCGAGAAGGGCGTTTTCGTTTCTCAAATCACGCGCGCTGTTGCCGGTGATTTTTGCGGTCCACCATTCGGTTCGTGATCCGGGTATTCTGGCGATCCGGCAATTCTCATGCCCATGCCAGAAGCAGCCGTGGACGAAGATGACGGTGTGGTGTTTCGGCAGGACAATGTCGGGTTTGCCGGGCAGGGATTTGTTTCTCGGACCGTTTACCGTGAAGCGATAGCCGAGACGGTGGAGCATCGACCGCAGGGCCAGCTCTGGCTTCGTGTTGCGGCTGCGGATGCGGGACATCACCTCGGAAAGCTTTTCCGGTGTGAAGACGTCGGCCATGAGTCAATCAAGTATAAGGCGCTGCCAATGCCAATGGGAAACAGCCGGGGCTTTCAGATTGCAGAAGCAGAAAAGGTCCTGCAGCGTATTGTCATTAGTTCATGCCGCAGCCAATCCCAGCCAACAGCATCCGCCCCCTCCAAGTCGGTGAACGCGTCCAGATCGTCCCCGAATGGCAGGATCCGGGCGAAGGGGAATTCGCGTGCGTGGTGATTGAGGCTCCGGCAGACAGTCCGCGGGTTCTCATCCGGACACTCATCCCTGACATGACCAACCAGCCGACGGAGACCATCGAGGCGTCCAAACTCGTCCGGGTCATCGATTTCGGTGACCTTGCCGATATGGCCCCGGAAACCGTTATCCGTCAGCACGGCGGCGAAATCACACGTGAACAGCGGCTCTTCTTCATCGAGAAGTTTCCGGCGATCACTCTGGAGACACTGGGCGACAAGGTCACACCCGAGGAAGTCGATCTATGCGCCCAACTCCATCCGTCAATCGCACTGAGCTTGGCTGCCGACCATATCACCGAGGAGCGTCTCGACCAGCTCACCGAATCCCATTCCTTTGCCGTTCTGCTTTACGCGTCTCACCGGCTTACTCCTGCGGCACTTCGAAATCTGGTCACCGTTCATCCGGGCGAGTGCATCGTCATCCTTGAAAAGCATCCGGAGTCACGGTTACGGCAGGCGCTGAAGGCCATCGGGAGTAATCTTCCTCAGAAGGTTGCTTCGGCCCTTGCGACAATGCTGATGCCCGGAGGTTAGCTTATGAGAATCAGGTGCGTCTTCCGGTGCCATTCAAAATGCATCTTATCCGGCCGGAGTCTGGCGTGGTCGTGGAAGTGGAGTCGCTGGCGATTGAAGCAAGCTAACATCCGCCCATGGGGTGAAGATTCCGAGAAGCGATTGATGGCGACATGGATCAAGAGGTCGTCGCCTTTTGGAATGACGGTCCAGAGCCCGGCGTCGAACATCCAGTGGGCGTCGGGCGTTAAGGCGAGGCCGTTGCTGGGATCGTCGTTGCCGCTTTTGGCGTGCTGATGGATGTGGGCGGCTTGGACGATGGAAGTGGTTTCCGTGTCGAGCCGGTAGCCGGTGAGGGCGCAGGTGAAATAGTAGCCGCCAAGGACGTCGCTCTTAAAACGGCTGTCGCGGCCTTTTTTCTGACTGGCTTTGAATGCTGCGGCATCAGCCCGCAAGGCGGCGATGGCTTCCGTCTTGGGAGCAGGCAGACCAAGCCGGGCACAGAGCATGACTTGTTCGGTGGCCGTGAAGTAGATGCCGACGAGGGTGCGGCGGGCTTCGCGGCGGAAGTCGGCGTCTTGCAAGCATCCGAAGAGACCGGGATCGAGGTGGCAGA
>JBIPND010000289.1:0-4943 GCA_044374015.1 Luteolibacter sp.
GCCGGCGATGAACTCCACCAGCCTTTCGTCGCTCATTTTGTTGGAGGTGCATTCCGTGGTGACGGTGTTCTTGAACTGGGGGGTGTCTGCCAGATAGTGGATGAACTGCTCCTGGATCGTGCCGGTGCCGGTCGCGTGGACTTCATCGGCGTTTTGCATGAAACTGGTGATTTTTTTGAAGAACTGGGCCTGCAGGGTTTTTTCCTGATTGTGGGCGGCGTTTTCGTTGGAGTTGCCGGCGGCGCCTGCGTTGTCGGCGTGGCCCAGGACGGAAAATTCCTCGGTGGTGGCGTCGGCGTGACCGATGATGGTGGCATGATGCGTGTCCATCCAAACGCCGAACTGCTTCTTATTTTTTGCTGACATCCGGTTCAATGCCGCAGGACCCGGCCAATAGCGAATTTTCTTTTGACGTGCGATCCCGGTCACTAACGGACCTTTCACCCCAGCCCGGTGGGCAGGGCCGGGGTGAGGGCAGGGCATGAGGCGTCCCTTCAGGACGCACGGATTTTAAGGAATCCCGACCCGGCACTGCGTGCCGGGCTGGGATGATCCGTCCCGTTGGGACGAAGAGCGGGAAAGATGTATAAGTTTGACGGCGTTGCCCGTGGATGAGGTATTTAAGGCCGCTGGCCTATAAGACGGGCAAAGTTTTCCTCGGCGCGAGTTCACGGCTTACCGTGTTCTTGAAGAGGCAAGCTAAAGCTTGGACTCCGGACAGCGCAGCGAAGATCCCGGGCGCAAATCCCAGCGGCGTCGGCAGCATCCTCAAAGCCGGCGGCTGAACCTTATTCCCGCTCGGGCGCAGCCTCGGATTTGACCTGCGGTTTTCGGCGCACGGCAAACCGGCATTTCTCCAATCCTTCCACAATGCCCATCGCGACCGCTCCCTGATAGTTTTCATGGGCGAGCAAGCGTGACAAAGTCTTTTCCTCCGCCCGCAGGCCTTCGGGATCGATGAAACAGACGATCGCAAAAACGAGCCAGACCGGAATGAGGGAGTGATGGAGTTTCTTCATAAACGCATCCTCAGCGAGTTTCCTCAGGCCGAGCGGCGGACCTCGTCCTTGCTTTGATAGAGGAAGTGGCTCCAGCTTTCGTCGGCGAGGCCGTTTTCGTGCATGCCGAAAAGCGGCCGCCAGCGTGGGGCGAAAGGCGCGCTTTGCGGGTGCATGTTCGCCTCTTGCGGCATCTTGTTGGCCTTGCGGGTGTTGCAGCGGAAACACGAGGTCACGATGTTTTCCCAAGTCGTGCGGCCGCCCTTGTCGCGCGGGGTGACATGGTCGAGGTTGAGCTGGGTTTCGGGCAGGACTTTCGCGCAATACTGGCAGGTGAACTTGTCCCGCAGGAAAACATTGCGGCGGGTGAACTTCACCTCCAACCGCGGCAGGCGGTCGTAAACCGAAAGCACGATGATCTTCGGCACCCGGATCGCGATGCGCGCGGCGTGGATCATTTCCGCATCGGCGGTGGCATCCGAGTAGTCAATCCACGAGCTGAGGTCATGGGTGTTGAAGCGCTCGTCCCCTTCCACCTGGACGACGTGCGCGTGACCGAGGCAGAGCAAATGGAGTGAGCGGCGGACAGAGCAGGTGTGGATCGGTTGCCAGAACCGATTCAATACGAGCACGGGATGTTCGAGTATGGTATTCATCACCTTTCCCAACCAATCGCGAGCACGCTACCAGAGCGCGCCTGACGGGCAACCGAAAAGGTTCGGAAAATGAAACTACTGATGCGGACACGCGCCGCTGACGCAAATCAAAGGCCCTCCGCCAAGTCGCGGTTGGACTCGTGGCGAAGGTCGCGGGCGCTTTCGAGAAACACCGCATCCTCGCCGATGTTGGTGGCGAGGTCGCCGACGCGCTCCAGCGAACGCACGATCAGAATCAGGTGCAGGTAGTCCTGGCTGCGGCCGTTGGACCGCTCGATGCGCGAGCCGTAGGTCGCGGTGGCCTCGTTGTGCATGCGGTCGAGTTCCTTGTCACGCTTGTGAAGCGAGGCCCCGAGCACGGCATCGCGATCGCTGTAAGCGGAAATCGCGTCGCGCAGCAAATGGTCCGCCAGGGTGTAAAGCGGCTCGATCAAAACGGTGTCGTTCAGCTCCTGGCTGGCGCTCATTTTTTTCGAACGCTTGGCGATGTTGGTGGCATGGTCCGAGATGCGCTCGAGATTCATCGAAATCTTCATCGAGGAAACGACCAACCGCAGGTCGGTGGCCACCGGGTGGAAACGCACCAGGATTTCCATCCCGAGCTGGTCGATGCGGCGCTCCAGATCATCGACTTCGTCATCATCGGCGATGACCGCGTTGGCGAGTTCGATGTTGCGTTCCAACAAGGCCCGGATCGCCCGTTCCAGATTGTGGCGGGCCTTGGCGGCCATGGCCAGGACCTCACCACGGAGGACGGAGATGGCTTGATCGAAATCGCGGAGGATGTGTGCGCTTTGCATGGCGGTGGTTTTATCCGAATCTGCCCGAAATATAGTCTTCGGTGCGTTGTTGGGAGGGGTTGGTGAAAACCTTGGAGGTGAAATCGTATTCAACAAGCTCGCCGAGATAGAAAAACGCGGTGCGGTCTGAAACCCGGCTGGCCTGCTGCATGTTGTGGGTCACGATCACAATCGTATAATTCGCCTTCATCTCAAGGATCAATTCCTCGACGCGGGCGGTGGCGATGGGATCGAGCGCGGAACACGGCTCATCCATCAGAATGATTGCCGGATCCACGGCGGTGGTGCGGGCGATGCACAAGCGTTGTTGCTGGCCGCCGGAAAGGCCGTAGGCGCTTTCGTGAAGCCGGTCCTTGACCTCGTCCCACAGGGCGGAACCGCGCAAGGCTCGTTCCACGATATCATCTAGCACGTCCTTGCGCTTTTGGCCGAGGATGCGCGGACCGTAGGCGACATTCTCATAAATGCTGCGCGGGAAAGGATTGGATTTCTGGAAAACCATGCCAATCCGGCGGCGGAGTTCCACCCCATCGACTTCCGGGCTGTGGATCTCGATGCCGTCGATCCAGATACCGCCACGCACCACCTTGGCTCCGGGGATGAGATCGTTCATCCGGTTGAAACAACGCAGCAACGTCGACTTGCCGCAACCGGACGGCCCGATGAAAGCGGTGATTTCGTTGCGGTTGATCGTCATCCCGATGTTCTTCAACGCGGTGGACTTGCCATAGTTGAAATCCATATCGCGCACCTCGATGGAGGTGACGGGTGTTTGATCGGAACTGGTGGAGGATGCAAACATATCAACTGAAGCGGCCGGTGATGTAGGCCTCGGTCTCGGATTTCGCAGGCCTTTCGAAAACCTGCATGGTCTCACCAAACTCGATCAACTTGCCCATGTAAAGAAAGGCCGTGCGATCCGAGCAACGAGTCGCCTGCTCCATGTTGTGGGTGACGATAACGATGGTGAATTCCTTTTTCAAATCGAGCATCAGCTCCTCGATCTTGAGCGTCGCGAGCGGATCGAGCGCGGCGCAGGGTTCGTCCATCAGGAGGATCTCCGGCTGGTTGGCGATGGCGCGGGCGATGCACAAGCGCTGCTGCTGGCCACCGGATAGACCGAACGCGGAATCGTGGAGCCGGTCCTTCACTTCATCCCACAACGCGGCGGAGCGCAGTGCGCGCTCGACGGTTTCATTCAGCTCGGATTTCTTCGAGCGCCCGGCCACCCGCAGGCTGAAGATGACATTTTCATAAATCGATTTGGCGAACGGGTTATACTTTTGGAACACCATGCCCACCCGCTTGCGCAGGGAAATCACCTCGACCGAGGGATCGTAAAGGCTGGTCCCGCCGATGAAGATATCACCCTCGTGGCGCACGCCTTCGATCAGGTCGTTCATGCGGTTGAGGTTGCGCAGCAGGGTGGATTTCCCACAGCCGGACGGGCCGATCAAAGCCGTGATCTGATGCTCCGGGATGGCCATGCTGATATCAAAAATCGCCTGTTTCGCGCCGTAATGAAAACTGAAGTGATCGACCTTGATGAAATCGGGCCGGGCCAGGGATGCGGGTGGTGGAGAGACGGGTTTCATCTTAGAAGCTGCTGACGGCAAAGCGTTTTTTCAGGCGGTTGCGGATCAGGATGGCGGTGAGATTGAGGGTGATGACGACGACGATCAACAACAGCGCGGTGGCATAGACGATCGGTTTCGCAGCTTCGGCATCCGGCGATTGGAAACCGAGGTCGTAGATATGGAATCCGAGATGCATGAACTTACGCTCGGGGTGAATGAAGGGCGCGATGCTGTCGATCGGCAGGGTGGGTGCCAGTTTCACCACCCCCACCAGCATCAGCGGCGCGACCTCTCCGGCACCGCGGGCCATGGCCAGGATAACACCCGTTAGAATACCCGGCAGCGAGGCAGGCAGCACCACTCGCTGGATGGTCTGCCACTTGGAAGCCCCGCAGGCGAGCGCCGCCTCGCGCACGCCGCGGGGGACGGCGGAGAGCGCCTCCTCGGTGGCGACGATCACCACCGGCAGGGTGAGCAGCGCGAGTGTTAGGGACGCCCACAGGATCCCGGGCGTGCCGTAGGTGGGCGTGGGCATGCGATCGGCGAACAACCATTGGTCGAGACCGCCACCGACGAAATACACGAAGAACGCGAGGCCGAAGACGCCGAAGACAATGGAGGGCACACCGGCGAGGTTGTTCACGGAAATGCGGACGATGCGGACCATCATGCCCTGCTTGGCATACTCGCGCAGATAGATCGCGGCGATCACCCCGAACGGCGTGACGAACACGCTCATCACCAAGGTCATGATCACGGTGCCGAAAATCGCCGGAAAGACGCCGCCCTCGGTATTGGCTTCGCGCGGGTCCTCGGTGATGAATTTCCCCATGCGGTGGAACATCTCCCCCACCCGCTCGAAGAAGCCGGCGCGGTTCGAGGCGAACACGCCTAACAAGTTTCCCGCCGGAT
>JBIPND010000292.1:0-4942 GCA_044374015.1 Luteolibacter sp.
CTGCGCGCGCCTTCGTAGGAGCTTGGAATGTAATCAAGCCCGCTGAAGAACGAAACAATCGGTGAAAAAACATAGGTACCACTGATTCCGAGGCGGAAAGACGTGCGATCATCGAACTCAACCAGACCCCCATCGGGGTGTTCCTGCACCGTGTCGTAATCCTCAAGACCATAACGGGCGAAACCACGGACGGTGAGTTCCTGGGTTACTTTGGAATTCAAGGCGAGCTCCAGGTACGGGCTATTGCTTGACTCGCCTTGATCGGCGTCGCGGAGCTGTGCCCCGATATTCACGATTCCAAGGGTATTTTGATTGAAACGATGCTCTGTACCTACCAAGAGGTAATGAGTATTGGAGTCTGATGCCGTGCCACCAGCAGCGGTGGCCGCGTAGCGGTAATCAGTGGTAAGAACCGTCTGTGGGCGCAACTGGTAACGAAACTGGTTGTAAAGCGACCAAGTAAACCGGTCACTGTTGTCGACATCGGAATCCAACTCGGTCAAACGCAAGCCGGTGTAAGTTCCAAGCCGCTCAGTCATGCGGTAACCGATACTATTATCAACCTGCCAGAAAAGATTCTCGCCACCCGATTCCGAACGACCCGAGGCGATCCCGTAGGAATAATCAGGCTCCAACTCATAAGATATGAAGTTGCGGCTTGTGAAGCGGAGACGCTCGGTCACACTATGGGTTAAATTCGCACCCACGCGAGATTGACTGTTGATGTCATCCATTCCAGCAGGGGCATCGAAATAGTAGATCAAACCCAAGCGGGCATACACATCCCATGTCGTCTGGGAGGTGGTCCTGAGGAACGACAGCCCGACATAAGGATTGATTGCAAGGCTACTTTCCTTTGGGCCGAGCCCCGGAAAAACGTTGTCATCATAGACCAGGTTGGCGCCGACGGTCCACTCGAGAGGCAGCGCTTCCTCCGGCTCACTTGTGGCAAGGTACAAACCTTCTGCGGACGCCGCACCGGCAGATAATAAAAACAATCCTAATGTATATTTGGCTTTCATGTAAAAAAGAAGGGGGAACAGATAATGGAACCAATCAGCTTTGATGCAGTACGACAGAGAATTCAACCCGCTAGTTGCCCTATGAAGGGGTTGGTGGGGTTGGAGGGTTTGCCGAGGTGACTACAGGAGGATTGATGACTGGCGGAATGAAAGGAGGAACCACCGTCTCTCCACCGGTCGCCTCGCCGCCTGCGCCACCGTCACCAAGAGGACCAGTGACTCCCTGGCCTGGAGTGTTAAGCGGGTTTGGCGCGACTGCCTCGGCAATGCCAGTATTGATCTGAGCCGCCTGTGCAGGTTCGACCGTTGCGGTGATCGCGGCTTGGACCTGAGCGACTGCGTCCGGAGCGGCGGCGACTGCGGCACTGGCGACCACGGATGCACTTTCAGGGGAAGCCTGCACCGCAGCTTCGACGATGCTGCCCACGAGCGCCGGGCTCGCTTCCGAGGCTTGGATGGCACTGCCGACGATTTGCGCGGCGTTCGCAGGGGAAGCTTCGACCGCTGCCGCCACCACGGCGGCGACGAGAGTTGCGTTGCCCCCCACGGATTCCACGGCCGCCGCGACGATGGCGGAAACGAGTGCGGTATTGCCGCCAGAGACCTCGATCGCGGCCTGCGCAATCTCGGCGGCGTTTTCCGGCGAAGCGTCGACCGCCGCCTTGACGATGGCAGCGACGGCTTCGACGCTTTGATCGGAAACCGCGATGGCAGCTTTGACAATTGCGGCAGAGTTTCCTGGATTGGCCGCCACTTGCACGGCGACGTTAGAACCGGCTTGGGCAGGGGTATTCACTTGGGCGGAAGCTGCGGAGATGCCGAAGGCAGCGGCAGACAGGGCGAAAAATGCGGTCTTTTTCATGGTGATGGACGGTTAATTAGCGTTACGAGAGTTGATTTGGAGCGGGCAGCGGGAATCGAACCCGCATGTCTAACTTGGAAGGATAGCGCTTTACCACTAAGCTATGCCCGCGTTGTCGGAACCAATAAGACGTGTCCTCCCCGGGTGGATCAAGCCTTTTTTTGCCCTTTTTGGAATTTATTTCGGATTGCTTCAAAGTTAGAACAGGGCGGTTTTGGCCTCAATCCGTAAGCGTCAGAGGCCGGTTGGACGATCGACGAAAGAGGCGGGGAGCTGGAAATTCCGGGCGATCCGGGTCGCGACTGCCTGCACGCCGAAGGTCTCCGTCGCGTAATGCCCCGCAAAAAGGGCGTTGATCCCAAGCTCCTCGGCGAGCGGGAAACTCCAGTGGGGCCCTTCACCCGTGATGAAAGTGTCCACCCCGGAGGCGGCGACCTTTTCCATCTCCGCGCCGGCCCCGCCGGTGATCAATCCGATGGACTGCACGTGTTCCGGACCGCCCGGACAGCTGTGTACGGGGCCGCCGACCGCCCGTGCCACACGAGCGACCAGTTCGTCCCGGGTGCCGGACCAAGTGCCGCGAAGTCCGATCAAGAACCCTTTGTGGTCGAAAAACGGTTCGGGATTTTCAAGTTCGATCGCCCGCGCCAGCAGGATGTTGTTCCCCAATTCGGGGTGGACGTCGAGTGGGAGGTGTGACGAATAGATCGCCAAGCCTGCGTCCATCGCGATTTTCAGCTTTTTATAAAGCGCGCCGGTGACCGGCCTTGTGCCCTGCCAGAACATGCCATGATGGACGATCAGAAGCCCGGGCCCGCCCTCGGCGGCTGCCTCGATGACGGCGAGTGAGGCATCGACTGCGGCGACGACCCGTGCGATCCGGCCGGCATTGGTCAGTTGCAGGCCGTTCATCGCGCCGGGGTAATCGGGGATCGACGAAGTTTTCAGTTCCAGATCCAAAAAAGCGACCACGTCATCGAGTAAAACCATGCCGGAATTCAATCATGCCGACTCCAGATTACAACATCCGGCGTCAGGCTGATTTCCATGCCAAGGGAGAATTCCTCCAAGTCTTTGGGCAATTCAGCCTGCCATTCGATCATTTTCCCACCCCAAGGAATGCTCAGACTCGCCGCGTGCAGTGCATGGCGGGGTAAAATCAGGCGCGTTTCCAATTCCGGCGTCCAGCCGTCAGCCATCCACGCGAGGTATTCGGAGCCATCTCCCGAGTAGAGTTTGTCGCCGACGATGGGAAAACCGCCATGCGCGAGGTGCACGCGGAGCTGGTGCATTCTACCGGTCTCGGGAAAACACCGGATCAGCGAGAAATTTCCGCCGCCTCTTTGAAATCTTCGCTCCACCCGGAAGCGGGTCGCGCAGGCGCGACCCTGAGGGCTGACCACCTGCCGCACCCAGATTTCAGACGGCCCCAAGTCACCGGCGCGGGCGATGGGCTCGTTGCAGTGCCATTCATCGACGCCCGGCCAGCCGGTGACGATCGCCAAATATTCCTTCACCGCCTCGCGGCGTTCGAAGATTCCGCCCAGTTCGCGGGCGGCGGCGGTGGACTTGGCCACCAGCACGACGCCGCTGGTTTCGCGGTCAAGGCGGTTGACGATTCCGAGGCGGGCACCGGTTGCGATTTCGTAGGCCAGCAGCTGCTCCAGCCCGCCGAGCAGCGTGGGTTCGGGCTTGCGGTTTGCCGGGTGCACAATCAACGGTGCCGGTTTGTCCACCACGATCCAGTCGGCGGACTCGGCGATCACTTTGAAATTGACGACAACTTGCAGACTCATGGCGGAAATCCGGAAAATTCAAGGCAGCTCATGCCCAACAGAAAAGCCAGAGACCCGAATGAACGAGCCTCTGGCGATTGTAAAAACAGAATCAATCCTAGGGACTAGGACTTGTAGCGGAGACGCTTCTTGTGGCGGTTCTGCTTCATGCGCTTTTTGCGCTTGTGCTTATTGATCTTGGTCTTACGGCGTTTCTTGATGGAGCCCATGGCGTTTGCGTTCGGGGTTAGGTGGTGGTGAAAGGATTAAGGGACGATTTTGTTGAGAGGATATTCGATGATCCCCTCAGCCCCCAGACGCTTCAGTTCGGGGATGATGTCCCTGACGACGATTTCGTCAATCACTGTCTCGACAGCGACCCAACCTTCTTCGGAAAGTTGGGAAATTGTCGGGCGGCGGAGCGAGGGAAGTTTTTCGATCAATTCCGGCAGGCGGTCCGCCGGAAGATTCATTTTCAGCCCGACTTTGCCGCGGGCGCAGAGGGCGGCTTTGAGCAGCAGGGCGATGCGGTCCATCTTTTCCTTTTTCCATGGATCCGCGGCCGCAAGCGGGCTGGCGTAGAAGTGGGGAAACGAGGTCAACAGCGTGTCCACGATGCGCAGGCGGTTGGCCTTGATCGACGACCCGGTCTCGGTGACATCGACGATCGCATCCACCAGATCGGGCACCTTCACTTCGGTGGCTCCCCAGGAAAATTCGACTTCCGCCTGGATTCCGCGCTCTTTCAAGTAGCGCTGGGTGATGCCAACGCCTTCGGTGGCGATGCGTTTGCCTTCGAGGTCTTCCGGTTTGCGGATCGGCGAATCCTCAGGCACGACCAGCACCCATTTCGTCGGGCGGGTGGTGGCGCGGGAATACGGCAGCTCCGCGAGATCGATCAGGTCGACGCCATTTTCGTAGGCCCAATCGTAGCCGGTGATGCCACAATCGATGAATCCCTGGCCGAGGTAACGGCCGATTTCCTGGGCGCGGATCAAATAAAGATCGAGTTCCGAATCATTCGAACTCGGGCGAAGACCCCGCGAAGACACGTAGATCTCGTAGCCAGCCTTGGCGAGGAGCTCGATGGTCGGCTCCTGCAGACTGCCTTTCGGGATCGCGACTTTGAGGGTTCGTGGTGAGTCCGGCATGAAGGGAGGGCGGTTTTAGTGGCGAAATCGGCGAGCGCAAGCCAAGTTTCGCATATTTTTCCCAAACCCGCCGAAATCCCGACCTCGCCAGCATCGATGGGCGAAAGAAACCACCCTGACCCGCCCGTTGTG
>JBIPND010000291.1:0-4942 GCA_044374015.1 Luteolibacter sp.
CCGCGACCTCCAACGGTCCTACGACATCGCCGAGTTCTACCAGAAAACCGGCAAGCTCGAATCCGCCAAGGTTTACTACCGCGACATCGTCCGGCGCAGCCCATCCGGCAAGCTCCACGATGACGCCCGCGCCCGCTTGAAAGAGCTGGGTGAGTGAAAATTCCCACCCGCCTCGGACTCATGAAATTCCTCATCCTGCTTGCCCCCGCGCTGCTGCTCGTTTCCTGCGCCGGCTACCGTCTTGGCGGTAACAAGCCCGCCTCGTTGCAGCAGGTGAATCGGATCGCCGTGCCGATGTTCGCCAATGCCACCCTGCATCCGCGGGCGGAGGCCATCGCCACTTCGGCCGTCGCCAATGCCTTCGTTCAAGACGGCACTTACCGCCTCTCCCAGGTGGACCAGGCCGACGCGATCCTCGAAGGCAAGCTCCGCGGCATCAGTTATTCCACCATCCGTGGCACCCGCCTCGACACCCAGTTGCCCGAAGAACTCGCCAACACCGTCACTCTCGAATGGACGCTTCGAGATGCCCGGGATCCGACCAAAACCCTCGCCTCCGGCACTTCATCCGGTAGCAGCCAGCTGTTCGCCGGTTCGAACTTGCAGACGGCCCGCAACAACGCCCTGCCCGAGGCCCTCGAACGCGCTGGCGAGGCTCTCGTTTCCCGCCTCGCCAACGGCTACTGAACCGCCGACGCCTCAGTCGTCATCGCCGCAAATTTCCATCTTGCACACATACCAGATGGTTGGTATTGAAATCGCCATGCGCCAGCGCAAAAAGCAACCCGCGCAGACCCGCCAGGCGCTTCTGGATGCGGCGGATCTTTCGTTTTCCCGCCAAGGTTATGCCGCGACCGGACTCGGCGGACTTGTGGCGCAAGCCGGACTGACCAAGGGCGGCCTGTTCCATCATTTTCCAGACAAAAAAGCGCTCGCCAAAGCCTGGATCGACGACCGCCTCAGCCCCAATATCCAACAGGATTGGATCCTGCCCTTGGCCGAAGTCCAGTCCTTGGACGCCTTCCAGCAATTTTGCCGCCTCCGCATTCTGGCAATCCAGCCGGACGATTCCCTCTCCGCCCTCGTTGCGATCACCGCGGAAATCGCCGCCACCGATGACTCGGCAGCGGACTCCTTGGAACTCGTTTTCAGCGCCTGGCGCTCCGCGATTGCGGCACTTCTGGAACGCGGCAAGGCGGACGGCTGGATCCATCCGTCGATCCAGCCCGCCAACGAATCCGCGTTGATGGTTTCGATGATCGCCGGATTTTCCGTGACCGCGAAGTCGGGGCGCGACCGTGAAATGCTTCGCCATGCGTGCAACGCGCTCGACGGTTATTTGGAAACCCTCCGCGCCCAATCCTCCTGAAAGCACCGCGCCCACCTCTCCGTAACTTCATACCCGTCAAATTCCGCCATTCATGAAAATCTCAAGCCCTCTGCTTCTCCCGGTCGTCTGCATCGTTGGCACCATCGCCGCGGTGGTGGTCACCCACGCCGAACCCCAAGCCACCGCCACCTCGGCGAAGAAAAAAATCGTCTTCATCGCCGGCAAGCCAAGTCACGGCCCCGGCCAGCACGAGCATCGCGCCGGCTGCATGCTCCTCGCAGACCAATTGAAACAAAGCGGAATGCCCATCGATACAGTCGTCACCACCAATGGCTGGCCGCAGGATGAATCGGTTTTTGACGGAGCCTCCGCCGTCGTGATCTACGCCGACGGCGGTGGCGGTCACCCGGCGATGAAGCACCTCGACACGTTGAAAACTTTGGCCAATCGCGGTGTCGGCATCGGCTGCATCCACTACGCCGTGGAAATTCCCAATGGCGAACCCGGCAACGCCTTCCTCGATCTCATCGGCGGCTATTTCGAAACCAACTGGTCGGTTAATCCCCACTGGGACGGCTCCTTCAAGCTTCCCAAACACGCCATCACCCGCGGCATCAACGATTTCCAAATGCGCGACGAATGGTATTACCACATGCGTTTCCGCAAAAACATGGAAGGCGTGACTCCGATCCTCTCGGATTTGCCCTCGCCCGAAACCTTGACCCGTCCGGACGGCCCGCACTCGGGAAATCCGGACGTCCGCGCCGCCGTCTTGGAGCGCAAGGAACCGCAGCACGTCATGTGGGCCTTCGAGCGCCCGGAAGCGCTCGGTGCCGGCCGTGCCTTCGGCTTCACCGGCGGCCATTTCCACAAAAACTGGCAGCACGACGACCACCGCCGCGTGGTCCTCAACGCGATTGCGTGGATCGCCAATTTTAATGTCCCCGAAAACGGTGTGCCCTCCAAAACCCCCACCGATGAGGAAATGGCCGCGAACCTGGATGACAAAGGCAAACGCTGATCTCCACTTCTAGGCGCTTTTCTGCGCCACGGCGCGCCAGGTGCTCACCGCCCCACACAGATCCCCGAGCGCGCAGCCGACGGATTTGAAAAGGGTGATTTCCTGCGGGTCCTGCCGTGCGGACACACTGCCGCGGCAAAGTTCGGACAACTCGCCCGCCACTTGATCCGCCGAAAACGCGCCCTCCGCCACCGGGACGAGGATTTCGCCCGCTTCTTTGAAACAATTCGCCCGGGTGTCCACGAACACCCGCGACCGCGTCACCATGGCGGTGTCGCACTCGCGCTGGGTGGCGTGGTGATTGCCGAGAAAATCCGTGTGGGTGCCGGGCCGGATCCATTCCCCGCGCACCAGGATCTCCTGGGAACCGGTGGCGCAAACCACGATGTCCGCCTGCCCGCAAGCCGCGCGGAGATCGGTAGCCACTTGAAATTCCAGCCCGGGAAATAGGTGAACGCCTTGAGCGCGATCACCTCGTCATTCCACGATGGCAGCATGGCAAACGCGTCATGGCTGCCAGACGCCTCGTCCAGCAGCATCACCTGCCGCGGCGGCATGCTGTGGTGCCCGGCAAACGCTGCGCCCAGGGCATCGATGAAATCCGGAAAACGCAGCGCGGCGTGGACTTGGTCGGCGGTGATGACTTTCATGTTGAATTAATTTCCGCAGCGAGCCTGCCCGGGTCGCCGGCCGATTCCAAGCCGGGATCGCGGATCGGTGAATCGGAACTGACGGCTCGGCGCCATCACTCCCTGAGGAATCGAGCGCCACCGAAGAATCGACAGCTTGACGGGAAACCGTGTTCCCGTATGGTGTGCTGCATGAAAACCACCATCGATATCCCGGAAGGATTGTATCGTCGGGCCAAGATCCGCGCCGTGGAAACTGGCCGCACTTTGAAGGACTTGGTGCTCACTTCATTGGCAAAGGAACTCGATCCCGTCTCTCCGGCCGAACCAGAGAAAACCACATGGGCAAACCGCAAGCTGCGGCCTGAATTCAAGCGGCTCATGGAATCCGGCGCTCTCGGCGGGGGAACGGACTCTACCGTGATTCTTTCGGAAGACCGCTCCTCCCGTGAAAACTCTTTACTTTGATTCCAACTACCTCTTCCGCCTTTATTCCACCGAATGGGGAGCGGCTGAAGTACAGGCATTGTCAGCCCAAGCGGATGCCCTTGCCACAGCTTGGCATGGACGTGCGGAACTTGCCTCAATCCTCCTGCGAAAACGCCGGGAAGAGGCCCTTTCGGAAGAAGTCGTCGAGGAAATCCGCCACCAAATGGAGGACGATGTCCGGGGCGAGATCATCGCTTTCCTCCCGCTTACGGAAACCGTGATGACCCGACTCGAATCCGTTCTCGCCGCCGCTCCAGCCACCACCAACATCCGCGCCGCCGATGCACTGCACCTCGCCTGCGCGGCCGAACACAGCTTCACCGAAGTCTATTCCAACGACCGCCTCTTCCTCGCCGCCGCACCGCTTTTCGGACTCACGGGCGTGAATGTGATTCCGGGACTGTAGCGCACCCGCAGGGTGCTCGGACGCGGTTCTCCCATGCCGGTCCAGCCGCGCACTTGCGAGCTTCCGTTAGAATGGAATTTATCGAGCGGTCTCTCTCGAGATCCGGATTGAGGATCTTGGCCACCACCGGGTCCCCAGAAAGTTTCGCCGCGAGATAAAGGAGTGATCGGACAAATTTCTGGAGATCGTTTTGTGGCAACTCAGGAGCAACTGGGGTTTTCGGCGCTCTGGCTGGAAACCGCGTCGAAGTTTGTGCAACGCATGTCATTGGCGGGGGCACCAATGACCACACGCGGGGGCGCGTGTGCTCCCCTCTGGACCGGGCTCTTAGGAGGCCTTGACTTCGTCCCAGGTTTTCGACCAGAGGGCGTGGGCGTCGCCGAGGTCGTCGATGGCCTCGCATTTGGCGAACACCGCCTCATCGGGAAACAGCGCGGGGTTGCCGCGGAAGTCCTCGCTGAGAAGGGCGTAGGCACTGCTGTTCGGCGCGCGGCAGGTGATTTCCTGCATGTTTTTGGCGGCGTTGGCCGGCTCGGTGATGAAGTTGATGAACTGGTGGGCGAGTTCGATGTTTTTCGCATCCTTGGAGATGCAGAGATCGTCGCAGGAGAAGGCGGATCTTTCCTGCGGGATTTTCACGACGATGTCTTCGTTTTCCTCGGCCACTTGCAGCAGGTCGCTGGCGTAGCCCTGGACGAGGTGGAACTCGCCGGACGCGATGCCGCTTTTGTATTGTTCGCTGTCGAATTTCGCGATGTTGCTTTTCCAGCGGCGGGCGACATCGCAGGCTTGGGCGAGTTGAGGGGGAAACCGAGCGAGCGCAGCGCGGCACCGAGGACTTCGCGCATATCATCTAGCAGCGTGATGCGTCCCTTGAGCGCCGGGCGGTCGAACATGCTATAGGATGGCACCGGCTCGCTCACCTTGCTGCCGAGCCAGGCCATGCAGGTGCAGGCCATCATGTAGGGAACGGAATGGATCATCCCGGGATCGAGCGCGGGCTTGCGGTCACCGCCCGTCTCCCTAAGATAGTGGGGATGAGTCGCAGATCGAGACGAAAAAACGCC
>JBIPND010000017.1:0-14359 GCA_044374015.1 Luteolibacter sp.
CAGGAACGGAATGTGCTGTTTTTCCAAATGCGCCTCGATGAGCGCAAGCATCGAGGTGAACTGCGAGAAGAGCAGGATGCGACGGCCCTCTTCCAGCAGGGTCGGCAGCAGCTCGTCGGTTAGATATTCGAGTTTGGCGGACTCGGCGAGGTTGGCGGCAGCGAGGGACTTGAGCAGCTGCGGGTGGCAGCAGATCTGGCGGAGCTTGAGCAGGGCGTCGAGCACGATGATGTGCGACTTGGCGAGCCCCTTGGCGGCGATGGCGTCACGCACCCGCTTGTCCATCGAGGCGCGGACGGACTCGTAGAGGTCGGTTTGTTTTTTGGTGAGATCGACGTGGTGGATGAGTTCGGTTTTTGCCGGCAGATCGGTGGCGACCTGGTCCTTGGTGCGGCGGAGAATGAGTGGCGAGACGCGGCGGTTGAGCGCGAGTTGGGCGTCCGGCGAGTGGTCGCGCTCGATGGGTTTGCGAAGCTGGGTGTTGAAGGATTTTTCATCACCGAGGAAGCCGGGCATCAGGAAGCGCAGCAGGCTCCAAAGCTCGCCGAGGTGGTTTTCCATCGGGGTGCCGGATAGGCAGAGCCGGTGCGCGGCTTTAAGTTTGCAGGCGCTCTGGGCGACGATGGCTTTGGGGTTTTTGATATACTGGGCTTCGTCCAACACCAGAAGATGCCACTCCTGGTTGACGAAGATTTCGAAGTCGCGGGTGACCAGCGGATAGGATGTTAGAACGATGTCGGCGGTGGCGATGCCGTCGAAGTTGTCCGAGCGGTCCTTGCCCTGGAGGGTGACGATGCGGAGGTGGGGCGTGAATTTCGCCGCTTCGGACGCCCAGTTGGGGACCACCGAGGTGGGGGCGATGACCAGCGAGGGTTTGCCGGGATTTTTCGCGCACTCGGCGGCGAGGTGGGCGAGGGTCTGGATGGTTTTGCCGAGCCCCATGTCATCGGCTAGAATCCCGTGGAGGCCGTGCGTCGCCAGGAACTGCAGCCAGCGGTAACCCTCTAGCTGATAGGGCCGGAGTTCGGCGCGGACGGTGTCGGGGATTTCCACCAACGGCAGGCTGGTGATGTTCTTGAGAGCGCCCCCGAGCCGGGCGAGCGTGCGGGTGGTTTCCGACGAGTCGATGGCGAGGGTGTCGGCGACTCCGGCGGCCGCGAGGCGGTCCAAGCGGATAGGGCCGTCGCCGGCGGCGTTTCCATGGAACAGGTGGCAGACCTGCTCGACGATTTCCAACAAGCGCTTCGCAGGAAAACGGATGAAACCATCCTCGGGATTTTCGCAGGGGACACTGATGAATTCCGGCAGCTCGGGCGAGTCCGACGGCGGAAAACCCTGCTGGATGATGCCGGCGATGATGGGAATGAGGCTGAGTTTCCTGCCACCGATTTCAAACTGCATGTCGAAGCGGAACCAGTCGATGCCATGATCCGGATCCGCCTCGATCGCGGGGAAAAAACCGGTGGCGTTGTGGGCGGTGAGGCCCGCCTTGGGATCGACCTCGATCAGCCAGCCGGACTCGCGAATGGCGGCGGCCTGCGGCCCTTCGAGGAAATCCAGCCAGGCGAGTTCGGATTCGAGAAAGCTATCAGGAAGTGCGACGGCGAGGCGGGTGGTCGCATTGAGATGATGCGCGGGGACCACATCCGACAGCGCGATCAATCCGGATTTTAGCAGGATTTGGAGATGGCGGGCTTCCTGCCTGGGGTTCCGCGGCCAGCTGATGCGCGTGTCGCCGGACACCTGCGAGTGAACCGGCACGGCCCTCGGCGCCAGGGGTGCGAGCTCGGGGCTATCGCCGTAACGGAAAGTGGGAAGGCCGATGATGAAGTCCTGCGCATCGTAGGCCGGGCCGATGGTTTTCCGGCTGATGTGTAGGGTGGCAAGCGGCGGCTCGGACGGCCGGGTCTCGCTTTTCAATTCGACCGGAGAGGGGAGTGGCCTTTCGGAAATCGCACCGAGACGATCGAGCAGGAGAGGGATTTTGGATTGGGGAATCACCGGGCCGCGTTCCCAGGTGGTTAGAACAGCGGGCGGCAGGTCGCTTTCGACCGTGCCAAGCAGTGAGGCTGATAGGTCGAGATAATGGGGCGGTTCGGTGGGAAGGAATTCGACGTGGTTCCTGTTGAACTGCAACACCGGACGAGTGGATCCGCCGGGTTGGGACTCCCAGGTGGCGCGAATGGTTTCCGGAGGGCCGGCATTGAGCAGGTTGAAACTCAGATCACGGTAGCCTGGGCCGCGCTCGGTGAAATATAGACAATTTTCCGCGAGGATGCCTTGCAGCAGATCTTCCCAGCCAGGGCCGCTGAGTTTTACCATATAGCCGCCTTGTTTCCGCTCGATGCGGCGGAAAAGGGTGACCAATCGTATATCCTCCTCGGTCATGTATTTCGGAGGCTTGGTGATATCCGCCGTGGCGATGTTGGGTTCGACGCTGACGGAGTTTTTTCCGCGGGTACCGACGCGCAGCACCATGTGCCATGCCTTGGCGTCGTAGGTGGATTTCTCGATGCAGTAGGCGAGGAACTTGTTATAGGGCGTCGTGGATTTTTTAGCGACCGCCGGTGCGCGGTTGGCTTTTTCCAGTTCATTGAGCCAGCTGGTCGCCTCGTGATCGAGTTGCGCTTTTGAAATCAGGTCGAACAGCGTCGGAACTCCCAAGGCCGGTGCTAAACCTGCGGACAGCAATTTCAGCAATGCGGCGGCATGCATACATTCGTAGCCCACCGAGCACGAGCAATCGGTATTGACGGCCCAGACACCCCGGTTCGGGCGAAAGAAAGCGAAAGTCTCATAGGGCGTGGGATGGGTGCCTCGCACTCTCGCTTCAACTAGAACGACATTTTCATTTTTACCTCCCGTAATGTTCAGTTGAGTGACAAATCTTGGGTTCGCGTAGGGCACGCTGCGGCCGAGAGTGGAGGTGTTGAAAACCGTCTGCCAGCGATTGCTCTTCAGATAGTCCGCCAGACCCGGGTATCTTGAAGCGATGGTATCTGTTATATCCATAAAGAGGTGGCGGTCACTCGGTGCCGGATTCTGGAAACGGCTTGCGATTTTGGAAGGAAAAACCGGGGATGGTGGTGCATTCGGCCCGGAAAAAAGACCCGGCGCCATCAGGGTTCCGGGTCTTTTTCGAATTTTGCCGGCAAACGAATCAAGCTGGCTTGTTGGCTCCGGCGTTGCGGATTTGGTCGAAGGTTCCTTCAATCAGCTGTTTGCCTTGTTCGCCAATGTTATGATAAATGGTGGTCATCGTCTGGATCGTGCTGGCGGCAGGACCGGCAAAGGTGAACTCACAGTTAGTTACTTCGCACTGGTTCAACGAGAATGGCCCGTATCCGAGGACCACGAAGCGGCAATTGGTGAACTGGCAGGCTTCGTATTCATGGAAATCGAGCACGACTTCTTCATTGGCGAAATTGTTCTTTGAGATTTTCATCGGTGTTTTCGGTTTGATGGATTTTGTTAGGTATTCCGTCGATGGTTTCTAGCGTGACGGAGCGGCGAGTTAAAACGCTTGCCCGGATTTGTGCAACCATCATCACACGCGGAATTTCTCAGAAAAGTCGGCTATCCAGTTGAAAAATCTGTCCCGATGTGTGAGGGAGATCGTGGTGAAGATGGCGGATGAATTTTGCGACTTCAAGAGCTCCATTGAATCGCCCGAGCAGGTGGTCGGCACGGATCGTTGCGAGTCGTTGCGCGCTCACCGAAGCGGTCATCCGGCTTTCCATAAACCCCGGTAGAATTGCATTCACCCGCACCCCGGCCCTCCCGTGGGTGCTGGCAAGATCCACGGTGAGACCAAGCAGCGCCGCCTTGGCGGTGGCGTAAGCGACCTGCCCGACCGGAGGATGAAGCGCCGAAAAACTGGAAAAAAAAATGATGTGTCCGGATTTTCTCTCCAACATTCCTGGCAAAGCGGCACGGGCACAATTCAAAGCGCCGGTGAAATTGACCGCAAAAACCTCCTCCCAGGCGGATTCGGTGGTTCGCGCCAGCGGCGCATCACGAACCATCCCGGCAGCACACACCAACAGATCCACCGAGCGACTCGCGAAATAGCAGCGAACCGCCGATACATCCCGCACATCCAACTCCGAACTCGGCGGCCCGGAAATTTCCCACTCCGGAGATTTTAATTCAGCGTTAATCGCACTGCCTAGAGCTCCTCCCGCCCCCGTGATGACCACTTGCTTCATGTCGGATAGTGGCGTGCAATCGGCGGCTACCGCAAGTTCGAGGTGGTGGATTCAGTCCCGTGCTCACGACTCCTGCCAGCCCGTAAAATCCGGATTGAATCCCGGCCAACAAGAACTTGTGAAACCGTTGTGAACAACCTCGGAACGAATGGGTGGATCTTTCAGCCAAGCGCTTCAAACCGGAGTCATTCCGAAACGATGCAGGCTCATGCCCAACTTGTTCTTCCCGTGGAACACCCGCCCTCTCAATGGGGAACAGCTGTCAGCTGCGGTTGTTCACACTATGAAGAAGAAGATCTTATGAGGTCAAAAAAGACGAAGTCATCATCGATTCTCTATCAGCATGTTAGGCCCCAGGTGGTTTGCGGGATGGTTGCACCCGGGTTCCGGGGTTGGACGAAACAAGCCTCCCAGCGGGGTGCTGGGAGGCTTGAGGGGATCGATTCGGACTAAGGGTCCATGGAGGTGGCCGCGCGTCCTAGAGCAGCATCAGCGCCGGTTGCTCGACAAGCTTCTTCACTTCGGATAGGAACTGGGCCGCGACCGCGCCATCAACCACCCGGTGGTCGCAGGAGAGGCCGAGATTCATGCGCAGGCCGGGGACGACCTGGCCGTTTTTGACAACCGGTTTTTCGATGGCGGCCCCGACCGAAAGGATCGCGGCTTGGGGTGGGTTGACGATCGCGTCGAAGGATTCGATGCCCCAGGCTCCGAGGTTGGAGACGGTGATGGTGCCACCGTCGAACTCGTCGGGCTTGAGCTTTTTGTCTTTGGCGCGGACGGCGAAATCTTTGACGGCGCGTGAAATGGCCAGCAGTGATTTGTTTTCCGCTTGTTTGATCACCGGAGTGACAAGCCCGTCTTCCACGGCGATGGCGACTGACAGCCCGACGTGTTTGAATTTCACGATGTGGTCGCCGGCGAAGGATGCGTTGATGGCGGGCACGGTTGTTGTGGCGTTGATCACGGCTTTCAAGATGAAGTCGTTGACCGAGTATTTGTTGCCGTGGGTTTTTTCGGCCTGGTCGTTCACCTGCTTGCGCAGCGCCATCAGCGGCGCGGCGTCCACTTCGACGTGAAGGTAGAAGTGGGGGATGGTGGTCTTGGACGTGAGCAGCCGGGAGGCGATGATTTTTCGCATCGAGCTGAGTTGGACGATTTCATCACCTTGTTTGGCAACCGGGGTGATGGCTTGCGGCGCGGGTGCCGCAGGTGCCGTGGTTTTGGATTTGATCGATGCGGCCAAACCGGCGGCGGCGGTGGCTTCGGTGGACGGCACCGCAGGGGTTTTGGCAGGCGCGCTGGATGCGGATTGCACGTCGCTTTTGACGATTCGCCCTGCTGGGCCAGTGCCGGTGACGTCGGCAAGGTTGACTCCGAGGTCGGCAGCCACCTTGCGGGCAAGTGGTGAGGATTTGATGCGCTCGCCCGGTTGGCTTGCTGCGGCTGGGGCTGGCGTGGCAACGGCGGCGGGGGCGGCGGCAGGAGCTGCCTCGGGCGTAGCTGCAGTGCTTGGTTCCGCGGTCTTGGCGGTGGGCGCGGGCGCACCTTTGAATTCGCTACCCATGATCGCGAGAACGCCGCCGATCAGGGCTTTTTCTCCTTCCTTGATGAGGATTTCAGTGATGACTCCGTCGTCGAACGCTTCCATTTCCATGGTGGCCTTGTCGGTCTCGATTTCGGCGAGAATGTCCCCGATTTCGACGGTGTCGCCGACTTGTTTGTGCCATTTGATGAGGGTGCCTTCGGTCATGGTATCCGAGAGCTTGGGCATTTCGATGTTCACAGACATGGTATTGGTAGGAGTGGAGTCGGGGTGAGAATGGTAGAATATGAAGGCATTTCCAGCCTTTTTACAGTGGGACCGGGAAACAAAAAAGCGCGGGGAGTGTTGAGCTCCTCCGCGCTTGGAAATGGATGGGAAAATGGCTCAGGGAGCGATGGGCTTCATCGTCGGGATCAGCCCGATGTTGGGGCTGCCGACCGAGCCTTGGGCACTCGCCAGCAAGCGGGTGGATTCGGAAGTGGTGCCGCAGCAATCACTTTTCGGGCAGTAGAAGCGCACGCAGGAACCGCAGGGGATGCGCACTTTTTTGGTCACGGTTTTGTAACGTGGAACCCTCTTCTCGACGGTTTGGACCATGCCGCCTTTGCTGCCGTCTTGTACGAAGACCTCTTCGGTGATGGTGTCATAGTGGCAGGTTTTGACCTGACGCGTTTCGGTGCGGTAGCCGGAGCTTTGTGCTGTCACGCCGAACATAGAGCAGCAGGAGGAGAAGCCGAGCGAAACGGCGATCAGGGTGGCGAGAAGGACGAGGTTTTTCATGTTAGGTTGTGGTTGATGTGGAGAGGGAGAATCAGGTTTTAGAAAAGGCAGCAGCACGAGCTCAGGCCGACGGCGATTGCGGTGGTGGCAGCAAGGGTGATTAGACGCAGGATCATGATTGCGATGCTAGAAACGCTGGCGGTGTTGGCAATAAAAAAGACAGGAAACCCCGATATCGGAAAAGCGTTAAACACTCTGCATCAGCGGGTCCGGGCTTTGGATGGGCGAGTCGCGTTTGGCGGATGAATCATGCAATCGTAAGAACTTTCTCGACGATCCGACGCGGATTTGGAAGTTGTTCATGCTCAATGTGTGGCGAATAAATCGCGGGTGCATCGATGGAGCAGACGCGTTTGATGGGGGCGTCCAGGTAGTCGAAGGCGTGGTCTTGGATGAGCATCGCGACCATCGCGGAAACTCCGCCGAAGGGTTTGGACTCATCGACGAGCACCACGCGATTGGTTTTCATGACGGTTTTCAGAATGGCATCCTGGTCTAGCGGGCGGATGGAGCGGAGGTCGAGGACTTCTGCGTTGATCCCGTGTTCGGCTTGGAGGATTTCGGCAGCGGCGAGCGCTTGGATCACCGAGCGGCCATGGGCGATGAGTGAGATATCGGAGCCCTCGCGTTTGATTTCGGCAACTCCAAGTGGGACGACGTGATCACCGTCAGCGGGATCCGGGACCTCGCCGGTGGTGCCGTAAAGCAAGGTGTTTTCCATGACATAGACGGGATCGTTGTCACGAATGGCGGCTTTGATCAGGCCTTTGGCATCCGCCGGGGTGGCTGGAGCACAAACTTTGAGGCCCGGAAATGCGGCAAACAGTCCTTCGGGAATGTGCGAGTGAGTCGCGCCGACGCCGGTTCCGCCGTTGGCAGGACCGCGGACGACGATCGGGCAATTGCACAGACCGCCGGACATGTAACGGACACAGGCGGCATTGCTTACCAACTGGTCAAAAGCCACCGAGTGAAAGGACCAGAACATCAATTCCATCACCGGGCGGACACCCAACATTGAGGCGCCGATACCCATGCCGATGAAGCCGGCTTCGGAAATCGGGGTATCGACGATGCGTTTGTCGCCCCACTTTTTCCAGAGGCCTTCGGTGACTTTGTAGGCGCCGTTGTATTGGGCGACTTCTTCGCCCATGATGACGACGTTCGAGTCGCGGGCGAGTTCCTCATCGAGGCCTTCACGGAGGGCTTCACGGTAGGTGAGAATGCGGGACATGGTATTTCGGAAAAGCGAGGTGGGGTAAATTTGGAAGGAGCTGCGACTGGATAGCAGGCAGATGGATCAATCGTTGAAAAAATGGCGGCCAATCTTGGAGGCGGGCGTGTCGTTGTCCGTTTCCCAATACACATCGGTGCTGATGTCGGCGATGGTCGGGGCGGGGGAATCTTCAGCGAACTGCACCGCGTCGGCCGCTTCGGCATTCGCGTTCTGTTTGATCTTGGCGGCGGATTCTTCGGTCAGGACTCCCTCGGCCATGAGGCGGCGGAGAAAAACCGAGATGGGATCGTGGTTCTGCTTGTAATTGGTGATTTCCTCCGGGGTGCGGTAGCCGCCTTTGTGCTTGGAATCGGCGACACTGTGGCCGTAATAGCGATAGGTGTCGATTTCCAGAAGGGTGGGGCGGCTTTGGTTGTGGGCCCGGTCAATGGCGATCTGGGTTTTGGCGCGAACCTCGTAAATGTCGGAGCCGTTCACCACATCCCATTCCATGGCATAACCCTCGGCTCTCTGGGCCAGGCAGCCATTGAAAGAGGAGGACCGCTCCTGGGAGGTGCCCATCGAGTAGCCGTTGTTTTCGATCACGAAGATCACCGGAACGTCGAAGAGCGCCGCGATGTTGAGGGATTCGTGAAAAGCACCCTGATTGACCGCGCCGTCGCCGAGATAACAAAGGCAGCAGCCCTTTTTGCCGAGATATTTGACGCCATAGGCCAGGCCGAGACCGAGCGGGGTCTGGCCGGCAACAATCCCGTGTCCACCCCAATAATTCTTGTCGGGTGCGAAGTAGTGCATCGAGCCGCCCTTGCCCTTGGAGCATCCGGTTTGTTTGCCGTAATTTTCCGCCATGCACTCGCGCATGCTCATGCCCGACGCCAGTCCGTGACCGTGGTTGCGATAGGCGGTGATCACATGATCGTCATCGCCACAGAGGGAAATGGTGCCGACCGCGACGGATTCCTGGCCGATATAAAGATGGAGGAAGCCACCCATTTTCCCGGCGCTGTAGTATTTCAACGATGCCTGCTCGAATGCCCGGATCCGCACCATCTGGGAATAGAGATCGATCTTTTGCTCTGGAGTGAGCGATTGATTGATCGGTGAACTGGCAAAATCAAGGGCGGAAGGGTCGGCGCTGGTCATGGGGCGTGCGTTGAGATGAAACTGGAAATCGATGGCGATGGCTTATCGGGCTTTGGCGAGGAGCGGTGAGGAAAGTGAGAGTGCCGGCTTGGGCAGGCGAAATGGTGCGAGGACGACGAGACCGGTGAAGAGAACGTTCGCTGCGGCCAGGTTGCGGAGGAAGACCCACGAAGGAAGAGGCGAGCCGATCGGGCCGCTCCAGACTGACTGCCAGAAGCCGGTGGCGGTTTTGGCGTAAAGCGGGTCACCGATCCAGGCGGCACCGTTGGTGACGAGGTGGAAAACCACCGCAGCCGCTACCGATCCGACAAGCAAAGTCGGGATACCCTTGTTGGCGAAAGCTTTGCCGAGGAAAAACACCGCGAGCAAGGCAAGCAGGGTGGTGGCGAAAATCGCCGGATTGGAAACCGGACCGATCCCGAGCGGGTAGGTGATCGCCCAGGCGCCGAAAGGAATCGCAAACCCGCGCCAGCCGGGAGCAAGAAGGGCACCGCAGAAAAACAGGGCGGCGAGTGGCTGGAAGTTGGGGAGGGTTTCGGGGAAGGCGCTACCGAGCGCGCGGAAGGCGATGACAAGACCTACAACCAAAACCAGCGGGAGATAACGTTTCATGACGGGGCGAGGATTGTGGATTTTTGGGGGCGCGGCTAGAGTAAAATCTGTGTTTGTAAAAGGTTTTTTGTTCCTGAGAGGGCATCGAACCGCTAGTTTCCGCGTATGGATTGGGACCTACTGATAGATGCGGCTTGGCGGGCTAGGGAGAACGCTTACGCGCCTTATTCAAACTTTCAAGTCGGGGCGGCGCTGTTGGCCGCCGACGGGCGGATTTTTTCCGGCTGCAACGTGGAGAACATCTCCTACGGGCTCACCAACTGCGCCGAGCGTGTGGCCATCGGGGCGGCGGTGGCGGCGGGCGCCCGCGAGTTTGTGGCGGTCGCCGTGGTCGCCGATACCGGCGTGCCGATTTCCCCCTGCGGGGCGTGTCGTCAGGTGCTGGCTGAATTTGGGGTGCCGCGACTGATGCTGGCGAACCGCAGCGCGCGTGAGGAGTTCGCCCTGGCAGAGCTATTGCCCCGCGCGTCGGCGGGGATTCTCGACCGCGCGCCGTGAGATTGTTCCACGTGGAACAAAGTCGGGGGCATGGTTTCCGTTTCCAAGCTTGAGCGGCCCGGACATCCGGCTATGTTGCCGCCCCAGCGATGTTTCGATACCCTAAGTGCTACGATGTGATTGTGATTGGTGCCGGCCATGCCGGCGTCGAAGCGGCGATGGCGGCTGCCCGGCTTGGCTGCGAAGTGGCCATCCTCACTCAGAATCTCGACACCATCGGCCAGATGTCCTGCAATCCGGCGATCGGTGGCCTCGCCAAGGGCCACATGGTCCGGGAGATCGACGCACTCGGTGGGATCATGGGGCTCAACACCGACGCCACCGGCATCCAATGGCGGATGCTGAACGCGTCCAAAGGCCCGTCGGTCCGTGCCCCCCGTGCCCAGTGCGACAAGAAGGCCTACCAGTTCCGGATCAAGCGTGAGCTTGAGGCGATGCCCGGGGTGGAGATCCACCAAGGGAACGTCTCCGAGCTGGTGGTGGCAAATGACCGGATTACTGGCGTGACCACCTCTCTCGGCATGGAAATTTGCGGAAAATCCGTCATTCTCAGCGCCGGCACCTTCATGGGTGGCCTCATGCATGTCGGCCTCCGCAATGAGAAGGGCGGGCGGATGGGTGACGCCACCTCGCACGTTTCGGAATCGCTCAAACGCCTCGGCTTTGGTGTCGAGCGCTTCAAAACCGGTACGCCATGCCGGCTGAACGCCCGCTCGATTGACTTCTCCCGCTGTGAGCGCCAGGACGGGGACACGCCCGTGCCGAAGTTCAGTTTCATGGCCGACACCCTCCAGAAGGGCGCAAACGACCTCTTTACCTTGAATCCTTGGGGCGACCCATTGTTCCACGTGGAACAAATGCCTTGCTGGATCACCTACACCAACTCCCGAACCCACGACATCATCGCCGGGAATCTCCACCAATCCCCGATGTATTGTGGCGTCATCGAGGGCGTGGGCCCGCGCTATTGCCCGTCGATCGAAGACAAGGTGGTTCGGTTCGCGGAAAAGGACCGCCATCAGATTTTTCTCGAGCCTGAAGGGCGGCACACCCTTGAATACTACGTCAATGGGGTGTCTACCTCACTGCCTTACGAGGTGCAGCTCGAATTCCTTCGATCCATCGTCGGCCTCGAAAAGTGCGAGATTCTCCGCCCGGGCTATGCCGTGGAGTATGACTACTGCCCGCCTACGCAATTGCGCCCAACCTTGGAGACCAAGCGGGTGGAGGGTTTGTATTTCGCGGGACAGATCAACGGCACCTCAGGCTACGAGGAGGCGGCAGGGCAGGGGCTGATCGCCGGCACCAACGCCGGTCTCAAAGCCTTGGGCAAACCTGAGTTCATCCTGGGGCGCGACGAAGCCTACCTGGGGGTGATGGTCGATGACTTGGTGACCCGGGGTTGCACCGAGCCTTACCGGATGTTTACCAGCCGCGCCGAATACCGGCTGTTGCTGCGTCAGGACAACGCCGACCTCCGGCTCACCCCCAAAGCGGCGGCGATCGGCCTCGCCAGCGGGGAGCGCGTCCGCCGGGTGGAGGAAAAGCTCGCCGCCTTGGAGATGGCGAACCCATTTGTCCGCCAAACCACCCATGAAGGCGTCAAACTCGATCAGTGGTTCCGGCGGAGCGAGAATGCTTGGGAAACTCTTCCCGGAAATATCCTCGAAATGTTCCACGTGGAACTTTGGCCGCTGATTGAGACCAATTTCAAATACGAAGGTCACCTAGGGCGGCAGCAGGCACAGATCGACCGGATGGCGCGTCAGGAGCACCGGCGGCTGCCTGCGGAGCTCGACTACACCACCATCCGGGGCTTGAAAAAGGAAGCCCAGCTCCGGTTCACCGAGATTCGTCCGGCGACCTTGGGTCAAGCCGGGCGTATTCCCGGGATCACGCCTGCGGACTTGGCGATGCTGGTGATCTGGATGGAGAAACTCGAACGCGAAGCGGTGGCGGTTTCATAACCCATTGGAAAGTCAGGATCGGTGGCCGTTGAATGTCACACTCCGAGCGCGCCAATCACGTCTTTGACGCGTCCGGCGATGATCTCAGCCAAGTTGGCCTCACCTTCGTCGCGGAGGAAATCGCAATAGTTCGAGGCGACCGCTTCAAGGTCATCCGCATATTCCGGGCCGAGGGCTTCGTAGCCGGTAAGCGCCTTTTCAAAGTGCCTGCGCGCCCACGAGCGGTCGCCGGTGTTGAGCAGGGCCAGCGCCAGGTTGTTGTGCGATTGGGCAGTATCCGGGTGTTCCTCGCCCAGCAGATTGCGGCGGGTCTCTAGGGCGATCATGTGCATTTCCCGCGCCTGCTCATCGAATCCGGCGGCCTGATACAGTGCGCCAAGGTTGCTGGAAACGGTGGCCGTTTGTTCATGCGCCTGGCCGAGTTGGGAGTGGACGATTTCAAGCGCCCGCAGGAAATGGGACTCCGCCGTATCGAGATCGCCATTGGCCTTGGCAATGAAGCCGAGATTGTTGGCCATCGCCGCAATATCCAGCATCAGCGGGGGCTCGTGTTTTTCGAAGAACTCCATCGCTGCGGCCCAGTGCCTGACGGCGCTGTCCACCTTGCCGAGGCCATCGTAAGCAGCTCCCAGTCCGGCGTGGATCCGGCCGATCTGGTCGAAGCGGTCCGGTCGGTCTTCGAGCTGATCGATCGCTTGGCGGTAGTCATCGCGGGCGAGTTCGAAATTGGCCAGTTCCCGATGGATATCGCCGCGGATTTCCAACGCGGAGGCGAAGGCGTCGATGCTGTCGAGATTCGGGTTGAGCGCTTGCTGGGATTTTTCCACCGCCGCACTTGCGGCGTGCAGGGCCTCGTTGAGATTGCCTGCGGCGCGCAGGGTTTCGACGCGATCTTTGAGGATGCCGATGAGGGTAGCGGTTGGGGAGTCCATAATTTGTGGGAGTGCCTATACTATTGGCGAAATTCCGCCGCTTGCTAGCTGAAATCATCAGGAGTCGAAAGTCTTTCAATCAATTCATTCCTGGATGTAGGCAGCGCCCCAAGCGCATCACGCAGGGAAACCGAGGCGTCAGTCTGCCGGTCGTGAACCCCGAGCAGGCGCGCAAGTTCCGATTCAAAGTGCCGCAGCGCACGGATGCTGGCCGAATGGGTGTCGATGTGATCGAGCGCCCGCTGCAGCAAATCATGAAGCTGCGGGTCCGGGTGCTCGGGTTCCACGGCAAGCTCCAGCAACTGGCAGCAGTAGGCAGCCAGTAAGGTGGCGCTGTAGCTTCTGCGCAAGCCTTCCCGCCAGCGGCTGATCTTGACCTCCCGCAGCAGGTGAAGCTCCCCGCGGCGGGCACTGGTGACGGCGATTTCACCGCTGAAAAACAGATCCAGTTGCCCTGCGAAGGCGCTCTTGGGACGGCGCGCGCCCTTGGCCACGGTTTTGACCAACCCTTGATCGGCCGTGAACCAATGCACGATCAAACTGGTATCCGTCAACCGGGTGAGCCGGATGACAATGGCTTGTGTGGATTGCACCGCAACAAATTCGGAAATCCTGCCCGGAATGGCGATGGAAATCTGATTTAGCCGAAAATGAGCCCAAATCGGTCGATAGTGCCGAAAAGGTACATTGACGTTTGTGGGTTTCGGTCATGGAATCATTGGGTGTTCATTTAATCAGCTTTTTTGAGAATCATCCGGTCAAATCACACCTGGCGTATTGTCGAGTCATTCTCGGGAGTCAACTACTGCCTGGAAAGATTGGCGCTTTGCAAATCCTACCGGGTCGCTGAGGTCTGTCAGGAACTGGGATGCAGCCAAAGGTATTTGCACATCATGTTTATGCGCGATGTCGGCCTGCCGCCGAAGCATTGGATGACCTTGGAGCGCATGGTCGTCGCCAGGCGCAAGCTCGAAGGGGGAAAAACCCCGGAGGAAGTGGCGAGGGATCTCGGGTTTTTGTCGCTGCTGACCTTCCGTCGCCAGTTCCACAAGTTCTATCAGATGTATCCCGAAAAGTTCGTCCAATCCCGCAAAACGTTCGATCCCGGGAAGATGTCGGGGCGTGATCAGGATCTCGAATAAACATCAGGCGCAGAAGAGGGGAGCGGGCCCACGGCCGCGGTCGCTCTCCCCCAATTTAGATAACGTATTTACTCCAGACTATTTAGGAATCGCAAGGGACTGACCGGGCTGGATCATGGAACCCGAAATGCCGTTGGCCCGTTGAATCGCGGAGACCGAGCTTCCATTGCGGCTGGCGATCGCGGAGAGCGTGTCGCCTTTTTTCACCACGTAGCGGGTTGATTTCGGCTTGGGTTTGGCGACCACTTTCGGCTTGGCTTTGACGACCGCGGGCGTGGTGGTTTTGGTGACCGG
>JBIPND010000293.1:0-4918 GCA_044374015.1 Luteolibacter sp.
TGTCTGGATCTATCACTGGCAGAATCGCGGATGTATGGCTCGCGCATCACCGAGCGGCTCAACGCGCTGGTGATCCGCGGCTACGAGCTGATCTATCGGACGCGGCGCGGCGGGTGGGAAAACGTGGTGGCCTTCGTGGCGGTGAAATTCCCGCAGGCGGTGCGGCGCGAGTGGCGGTTGTTCTGGTTGTGCAGCGCGGTTTTCTGGCTGCCGTTTTTCGTGACGATGTTTTCCGCCGGCCACGACATCCGCTGGATCCAGGCGGTGCTGGGCGCGGATGGCATGGCGTCGATGGAGCAGATGTATGGCGGGCGCGAGCAACAGCTTTCCCATTTGAGGTCCGAGTATGGCTCGAATTTCATGATGTTCTGTTTCTATATCTACAACAACGTGGCGATCGATTTCCGGATCTTCGCCGGCGGCATGGCGGCCGGCCTCGGGACTTTGTTTTTCCTGGTTTTCAACGGCCTCCACCTCGGCGCGGCGGCCGGTTATGTGAATCATGCCTGCAACCCGGAATCGTTTTGGACCTTCGTCGCCGGCCATTCGTCGTTTGAGTTGTTAGGAATGGTGGTCTCGGGAATGGCCGGGATGCGGTTAGGCCTGGCGATTTTGCGGCCGGGGCGGCTGCCGCGGGTGCGCGCGCTGGTGGAGGCGTCGAAACAAGCGCTGCCGTTGATTTACGGCGCCGCGCTGCTGACCACGCTGGCGGCGGTGGTCGAAGGGTTCTGGTCGGCCCAACCGCTGCCCTCGATGCTGAAATACGTGGTCGGCATCATCGGCTGGGTTTTGCACCTCGCTTATTTTCTGATGGCGGGAAGGAGGTCCGGCCATGCGGCTTGACGAAGTGACTGCGGAGATCCGCCCGCGCAGCGATTGGGAGGCGGTGGACCTTGGGTTCGCCTTGGTGCGCCGGGATTTCTGGCGCTGTTTCTGCGTTTGGTGGCTGGGGGTGCTCGCGCCCACCGTGGTCGCGGGAGTTTTGTTATGGAATCATCCGCTGTGGTTCCTAGTGCTTTTCTGGTGGTGGAAACCGGCGGGCTCGCGGATGGTTTTGTTCGAACTGAGCCGGCGTCTGTTTGGCGAGCGTCCGCCGTGGCGAGCGGTCTGGAGGGAAATCCCGCGGGTCTGGCAGCGGCGGTTTTTCCACCGCTTCCTGTGGGCGCGGTTTTCGCCATGGCTGCCGGTCACGCTCGCGATCGAAGATCTCGAAGGCCTGCGCGGCAAAGCCTACCGCCAGCGCACCGGCCAAATCGTCCGTCGCGGCGAAGGGGTGGTGATGTGGCTTTATTTCGCCTCGGATCTGGTCGCCGCCTGGCTGGGGCTCGCCATTCTCGGGCTGGTGCTGATGTTCATCCCGGAAGGGCAGGATGGCGCGTGGCAGCTGGCGGTGGATTCGTGGAACCCGGATGAGCCGATGGAAATCCCGCTGCTGATCCTGCGCATCGTGACTGGCTGCGTGATGCTCGCGATTTCCCTAACGGATGTCTTTTTGATCGGCGCCGGTTTCGGAATTTACATCAACAACCGCACTTGGATCGAAGGCTGGGACGTCGAACTGGCATTCAAACGAATGGCCCAGCGGCTGACGAAGGCGGTGGTGCTGATCGTCTCGCTATTAGTTTTCATGACCCCTGCGCACGGGCGTGCGGATGAGCCGCGCAAGCCTGCGGAGGTGATCCTGGAAGTGAAGGCGCACCCGGATTTCAAAGTCCACACGGTCAAGGAATGGGAGCCGAAGAAAAAAAAGAAGCCCGCCACCTCGCCGTCATGGCTCGCCGGAATCGGGCAGGCGCTGGCCTATCTTTTCGGGATTTGCGCGGCGGTGGTTTTGTTAGGCCTGGCTGGCTGGGCGCTGTGGAAATACCGGCACGCCGTCCTCCTGCGCGGAGCCCGCGAAAAGCTCCAAAACCGCCCGCCGGCGGCCCGGGTGGTGATGGGCATGGAGGTGTCTTCCGCCAGCCTGCCCGACGATGTGCCCACCGCGGCGTGGACGCTCTGGCAGCAAGGGCGGCACCATGAGGCGCTCGCGCTGCTCTATCGGGGATCGATCTCGCGCGTGATCGAGCTCGTAAACGTCGAAATCCAGGAATCCGACACCGAGGGCGATTGCATGCGCCGCGTCGAATCCGCCGGCCACGCGGCCCAGCCCGACTATTTCCGCAGCATCACCGGCGCATGGATCCGGCTGGCTTATGCCGGGGTCAGCCCGGCCGATGAGGAGGTCCATCAGCTTTGCCGACAATGGCCGTTTGGCGCAAGGAGGGAGCGGTGAGATTTTTGTTAGCCATGGTCGCGGTGATGGTGTCACTGCCGTCCTGCGACTACACCCAGGTCGAACGCGAGACCGGTTACAAAGGCAAAGCGCGGGTGAATCCATGGCTCGCGGCGGAACGGTTTTGCACAAAAACCGGCAACCCAGTGCGCTCGGTGCAGACTTGGAACGCTCCGGAGTGGGATGACGCGGTTTGGTTCCTGCCGGCCTCGATTCTGAGCAACGAAAGTTTCAACCGCCAGATGGAGGAGTGGGTGCTCGATGGCGGGCACCTCGTTTTGTTAGTCGATCATGCGGACGCGCAAACCAACGACTGGTCGAATCAAGCGGTGGCCCCGAAACTCGAAAACGCGCTGCTGGAAATGCTCGACCGGGCGGGCATCGAGCTGCGCGACGGTGCCGCGATTCCGGAGGACGTGAAGGCGGAGAGAATCAGGTTCGCGGGCGCGACGTTCAAGGTCGATGCCGAGTCGGAATCCAGCGTCGCCCTGCGGGGAAAAAAACCGGGCGTTTTCGCCTCGGCGGAACGCGGCGAGGGGCGGGTGACGGTCATCGCCGACGGCCGCATTTTGCGCAACCGCTGGATTGGCGACAAGGATCACGCAGCGCTGTTAGCCAAGCTGATCGAGGTGACCGAATTCGAAGGAAACGTGGTCTTCATGCGCGGCTCGGGGTTGTCGCTGTCGGGACTGCTGGCGAAACACCTGTGGCCGGTGCTCATCGGGCTCGGGCTGCTGATCGTGCTCTGGTTGTGGAAAAACTTCACGCGCTTCGGCCCGGTCGAGGCGGAGGCGGGGCCGGCCACGCTGCGCGGCTACGACCACCATCTCGAAGCGCTCGGAGATTTCCAGTGGCGGCTGGATCGTGCGGCCGGCCTGCTTGCGCCGCTGCGCGCGCAGATCATCGAACGCGGCCAGCGCATCAGCACCCGCTCCGGCCGGCGCGACGAGGACTTTTTCCAGTTCCTGGCGGACCGCGCCGCGATTCCCCGCGAGCGGGTTTTCCGCGCGCTGGCGGAGGCCGCACCCGCCGATTCGGCGATTCTCACCCGCACCACCGCCGATCTTCAACGCCTGCTCCAAGCCCTTCACTAACATCTATCAATCATGCATCCGGACACCTATCAACCACCTTCGGCCACGCCGCAGATCCACAGCCTGGCCGAACTGATCCAGCGGATGCGCGAACAAATCCGCCACGTGATTCTCGGCCAAGAAGCCGTGATCGACCAGGTGCTCGCCGCGTTGTTGGCGGGCGGGCACGTTTTGTTGGAGGGCAAGCCGGGTCTTGGTAAAACCCATTTAGTCACCACGCTTGCCCGGACTTTCGGCGGCCACTCCGCGCGGATCCAATTCACGCCGGACCTGATGCCGTCGGACGTCACCGGGTTCCGCCTGTTCGACATGAAGAGCCAGACTTTCCAATTGCGGCAGGGCCCGGTTTTCACCAATCTCCTGTTAGCCGACGAGATCAACCGCGCCCCGGCGAAGACCCAGGCGGCATTGTTAGAGGTGATGCAGGAACTCCAGGTCACCATCGACGGTGAGACCCTCAAGCTGACGCCGCCCTTCATGACGCTGGCCACCCAAAACCCGGTGGAACACGAGGGGACCTATCCGCTGCCGGAGGCGCAGCTGGACCGCTTCGTGATGAAAGTGCTCATCGATTACCCAGCGCGCGAAGCCGAATGCGAAATTGTCACCCGCGCCTCGTCGGAAACTCCGGGAGCCGGCGGCAGCGAGGTTTCGTTGGTCTGCGGTCCGCGCGAGATCGTCGCCGCCCAACAGGCGACCGCCGCGATCCTGGTGGTCCCGGAAGTCGTCGCCTACGCCGTCGCACTCGCCCAGGCGACGCGCGAATCGAGGTCGGTTTCCCTCGGGGCCGGCACCCGTGGCGCGATCAGTCTGGTGAAAATCGGCAAGGCCTTCGCCGCGCTGGAGGGCAGGGGATACGTCACCCCGGATGACATCAAACGCGCGGCCTTGCCCGTGCTCCGCCACCGCGTGCAACTCACGCCGGAAGTCGCCATCAGCGGCCAGGATATCGACGAAGTGCTGTTAGCCATCGTCGAAAGCGTGCCTGCTCCGAGGCAGTAAGCTGACCCCATCTTCAGGTTAGTTAGATCCACGGATGAACGGAGTGCACGCAGATGAATACCCGGATAATCAGTGGCTTTGCCTCAAGAACGCCACCTCCTCATCCTCTTATCTGCGTCCATCCTGTTCATCTGCAGTTAAAAAAATCTGAAGTCCTACAACGCCGAATCCACAGTTCACGCGATCCACGGATTGATGGTGGACACTTCGCGCGGAAAGTCCGCCGTGTTGCGGGTGACCACGACTAGGCCGTGCCTGAGAGCGGTCGCGGCGAGAAGGCTGTCGAGGACACCCAAATTGAATCCTTTGGATTGTCACCACTCCTTAACCGGCCGGACGAGGCTGAAATGGCGAATCAACCTTTGACGTCCGGCGTCGGTGGGTCAGGATCACGGCAGTTTGAATTTTGAACGATGAGTCCGACGTCACGCTTGCTCGCGCTCGCCTCGGCCTGGCTGCTGCTCGCGGTTGTGGCCTCGGCGGTGCCGTCGTTGATGCGGTCGTGGTGGTGGCTGGGCGGGGCTTTGGGGGTGGGGGTGGTCACTGA
>JBIPND010000294.1:0-4914 GCA_044374015.1 Luteolibacter sp.
CGAAGCCATCAAGGGCCACCTGCCACAAGCGCAGTGGGTGTCGCGCCTGCTGTGGCTGGTCGATTCGGGCCCCGAGCCGGGTGAACCGGGTGACTGCCAAACCCCCATTCCACTCGACCTCCTTGGCTTGCGTTATGAAGCCGCCATGACCACCGCCTGGGGGCAACGCCTCAACAATCAGACCACCGCCCCGGTGATGATTCGTAGCGACTTCTCCAAATGGCAGGCCCGGTGGATGGCTTTCCTGAAAGCACGTGAGCCTGAATGTCCGGGCATCTCCGGCACCGCACGCAACCTCTATGCGACCTTGAGCTTCGGGCTTAACCTGCTGGTCAATGCTTCAAAGACCGCTGACGGTTTCAAGTGGTATTCCGATGAAGTGGAGGCGCTCGCCCGGTTCCTCGTCCAGCGCATGATCAACGCCCGCTCAGCGATGCTCTTCTCAGTCAGAGACGAATGGCTGCGGCAGAAGATGGAGCAAATCCTCATCAAGCTCGAGGACGGTCCAGTCGAGCTCCGCGATCTGGTCCGCAAATTCCATAGACTAACCACCGCACAATGCCTTGAGCCGCTGCACATCCTCAAAGGCAGGGGCCGGGTCATGTGCATCGATAACAAGTGGCAGCTTGCGCAGTCGGCCTGCGTCGAGGTCTCACCCCTTCAACTTACAAACGTAGCGTAACATGAAGGCAACACTCACAGCCCCCGTGCCGACCCGCCGGCCTCAGCTGCTCACCGATTTCCTGGAAGCCAACTCATCCGACCCGGCCACCCGCTGCGTGCTGGCGACCACGCTGGTGCTCACCCTCTGGCAGATGGGAGGACGTGCCCTCACGCCGCTGCTCCCGTCCTCGCTTCTCATCAATGCCGGGGGATCCGTGAACGACCCGCTTGACGCCTTCATCGATCAATACGGACTCGGCCTGGGTCACAAGGTGATGTCGGAAACAGGCACCGGCCTGTATGTCGGCGGCACACCCGGCAACGCCCCTGTGGCGATGCTCAACTGCATCCAAGCGCGGGAAAAACTCGGAGCGGTCACCGCCAACAACCAAGACCAGATCGGAAGTCTGGAGAGACGATTTCAAGACGCCCAAGCGACCCGCTTTGGATTGGCTGGCAGTGGTCCCTACAGCCGCATGTGGGACGATCAAATGGGGTGGATCACGAACGCGTCCGGCCACATCCTGCTGCGCTTCGCCCTACTCACCGACAGCTTTTCCTCCTCACCGGTGCACCGGGGCAATCCCGTCACCGCCCCCATCCATCTTCCGAACAACGACTACTGCCAGAGGTATGAAAGGCTCCTTCGCCAGCGGCTGCACCAGCTACCCGGCGGCTACGAATTGTCCGTGCTGCGGGTCGTCCATGAGCTGGAGGAGGTTTGTGAACGAATTGCACGCCACAGCGCCACCCCTGGGTCATCGGGAGAAGAGATTGTGGCAATCTTCATGGAGCTACACGCCCTGGCCTTTCGTGGCATTGTCACCAGCGTCGCCAGCCTGGCCTATCACTGCCTCGGCTTCGACCCGGGCTGCCCGCGTGCCAAGGCGCTCTCCCTGTTGGGCCACCTGCGGGACAAAGGACCTCTGAGCCGCCGCGAATTGCAACGCCACACCCAATCCCTCACCGCCGCCCAACGCGACGAAGTGCTCTCACGCCTCGCCGCCGAAGGGTTGGTCGAGGTGAATCAGCGTGAAGTGACCGCCGTGTCGCTGGCCGGTTTCATTGAGGCCCTCTACGCCCGTCCGCAGTTCTCGTAACCGGGGTGGGTGGAAGGTTGGCGGTCGGGGGAGTGCCAACTGTCATACCCGTCTCAAGGCGAAACATCCTTGGCAACAAGAGGATTCGATGAGCCGGGACGCGCTCAAATTTGAGAAATTGTCATGCGAGTGAGTCCTTATTCAACGCCGACCTCAAAAAAGCCGCTGACAGCGCCGACAACGTATTCAGCAGCAGTGTGCCCCCCTGCAAGGTGTTGCTTGTCAGCAAGTGAGGGAAGGGGCAGCAAGCTTCGCCCGACTTCATATCCGCCTCCATCATCACCTGCGCGTCCAAAACTCCACGCAGATAAGCGAATTTTTCGACCGCACTGCCAAGCGCGTTGACGGGTTCACGGTGAAGATCGGCGAGCAATCTCGCGTGATCGAGCTCTCTCGTATCGGAGCTGGCGCGCGGCACTTTGCTGATGGGGCATGGTGGTGGAAGGTTGGAGAACTCCCGCTGGAAGGCAAGCTGCCAGCAGGAGTTTTCTTGATTTCAGCTAACCGCTGCGAGCTTGCGGGTGCCCATCTGCCCGAAGCGGGAGATGACTTCGCGGGCGTCGCTGCGGGCGAGTTGCACGGCGTTTTCACGCAGGCGTGACAGGCCTTCTGTCAGACTGGCCATCGCCCCGCTGTCATTGCGGTAGTCCTCCGCACTGCGGGTGAGCAGGTCGCGGCGAAACCGTTCGAGTGTGGATTCCAGCTGTTGGTCGCCTGCGAAGTTCAGCGTGCGGAAGCTATCGATGAACGTGGTCAGGCGGTTGAGCGTGCGTTGGTGGACGCCGTTTTCAGATCCGTCGATGGTGGCGAGCACTTCGCTGGCCAGCCGGGCGGTCTCGTCCCGCAGTGATGCCACGCTATCACGGATGAATCCGTCGAGGTCGCTTTGCAAGCGGCGAGAAGCGTCGTCCGCGATGCGGCGGCGGTCCTCGGCCACTTCGAGTTGTTCCATGCCGTCCGCGATTTCGAGGCGGATGCTGTCAGGGGCCGCGATCTGGAACAGGCGCGTTTCAAAGCAGAAACGCTTGGCGATGTCACCGGCAGGCGGGAACGATTGTTCGATGGTGGCGATCAGGCGTTCGGCGCTGCCGTTCATGTGGCGGGCGGCTTCTCGCCATTCGACCATCGCGTTTTCACGCAGCGGTGTGTAACCAGCGACGAAGTCGAGTGTGGCTTCGCGAAATTCATCGCGGAGTTTATCGAGCTTGTCGGTGAGATCGCCGAGCCGGGGATTGGGAACGAAACGCCCGATGCCGCCCAGGAAGGGGAAGCTGGAGCTTTCGACAGTCGCCTGCACCCGGGATTCGATGAGAGCGAAAGCCGAGAGGGCATCGCGGGGGATGAGGCGTTTGTGACCGAGCTGGATGAGTCTGTCGGAGACGTGTGCGGGATCAAGCCCGAGGTCTTCGGGGTTGAGCCGCTTGCAGCCGCGCCAGTAACGGACGGAGGTGGAGACGAGCACTCCCCGACGGCAGATGCCATCAAGGAGGGTTTGGTTTTGTGAACTGTTATTTGGATTCATGGGGGTTGATTTTCGGTTGGGGTGAGAGAAGAAACCTTGTGTTTCTATCAATTTCTTATGACGCCGGAGGGCACGAAATTTCGCCGGGGAGCATTGCCCCCGGCTTCCCAGGACTTGCTTTGAGAGCGACAGATTCCAACATCACCGCCCCCGTTGACTCACCGCACAAACCATGACCGACCCCGCCGCCACCGAAACGCGGAGGTTCTATACGGTGGGGATCGTAAAGCCGCCGAACTAAAAACCATGGAGATTTTGACTGGGTTCTAAGGCGGGATCCCCCCGTTGACTTGATTATACAAACCCGCCGCTGGAAAATGCCCTTGAGGCATTGCAATGCAAATTGAACCGGCTGCTCAGAACCGAACTTTAACGCCCGACTGCAAACTGTCGGGAGATCGCCACCGGGACGGAACGGCACGCTTTCGGCTAGAGCTACGTCATGGCTCGTTCAGTTTGGTAAGGGCAATCGCCTTTGATCTGGTCAACGTCCCGGTGGCTGGCTGCTAGGAATTTGCTTTCTGAGGGAGTCTCCTGAAAGAGCCATTGGGACGGACCGGAGGGCGGGGAAATGGGGGTTGTCTCGCCTGCGGAAAGCGCCTAACGCATTCCACCAGGAACCGGCCGTGGCCTTCACCGGCTAGCAGCACTCGGCGCGGTATCGGAATTTCTCCCAAAACCGCCAGTCGGCAGCGTTGCATTTTCCCGCCGGCGGCGATCGTCTCCATCGCCCGGTAAAATGGGGCTAACCGGTCAAAGTTGCTGCTAGGAATTTGCTTTCTGCGGGAGTCTCCTGAAAGAGCCATTGGGACGGACCGGAGGGCGGGGAAATGGGAGTTGTGGGGGAAAAGGGGACGGAAGAGGTGTTTCGGTGGCTGCTAGGAATTTGCTTTCTGCGGGAGTCTCCTGAAAGAGCCATTGGGACGGACCGGAGGGCGGGGAAATGGGGGTTGTCTCACGGGATTGGTCGCAACAAATCCGCCGCATTTGCCGCCGTCCCGGACGTCTTGAGAAAAGGCCGGATCATTAAGGCCGAAGCCTTACGCGGCTCGCGTGATGGCGGAATGGCTTATCATGTTGCAGCGCCAATCCGTATTGGTGGAACGGAAATGGTTGTCGATGTTCTGGTGAAGACCGATCCGAAAATGTCACGGATGTGGGTTCATGAAGTCGTGGCAACGGAAAAGCTCCGACAGGCCGCCATCAAGACCAGCGCAGATGCCGCCGAAGCGGGGGTGCAAACTGGAGCGGTCGCCAGAGCCATCCGTACCATGCTCCAAGACGTGTTTGCCGTCAACCCGGAAACCGTCTCCAAAGTCGTGGACGAAAACGGCGAACCGCTGCTGGATATCGGCGAGGAACCCGCCTTCTCCATCGGCTCGGGCCACCCGGAACTCAAAACCACCGCCGCCGGCGATGCGTTGCCGAAAAATGTCGGCCAGCTGGCCGGGGTTTCCGACGCCACCTCGAGCAAGCTCATCGACCAGCAGTTTGTGAATCTGGACGCGATCTTCACGGCCATTCCCAATCCGCTGGCGACGGCGGGAATGTGGGTCACCTTCATGCGGGCACTGGGCAAAAGCCTGGGGAAAAAGACCGCGGTGCCAATCGCCCCGGAGCGCGCGATCG
>JBIPND010000472.1:0-3569 GCA_044374015.1 Luteolibacter sp.
TGGAGTTATTTGATCTCCTTGATATTCCCCATTTTCCACGAGCGGTCGAAGAAGGCTTTGGTGGGGGAATACCAGCGGAAGTAGGCGAAGAAGCCCTTTTTCGGGTTGGTCTGGATCCAGTTGGCATCGGGGACGCCTTCGGGCTTCGTGGGAGAGAAGACGAGGCGCACCGAGCCGTCGTCGTTCTTGACGATCTCCTGGCGGCTGTTGACCTCGGTCTTGCCCTGCGGATTTTCGATCATGCAGCGGGTGTCGTTGTCATAAAGGACGACCGACCAGAAATTCGACATCGGCACATCCTTCGGCACGACCAACTCGTAGTTTTTGGCGCCGTCCAGCCAAAGGCCGGCGTCGTCCTTGTAGGCGGCGAGGTATTGGATGCCGGCATCGACGAGGTTCATGGTGCTGATGACATAGGTCGTCGTGTCGTTCGCGGTGATGATCGGCATCTTTTGCTCGGTCGTCCGGTAAACGATCAGGTCACCCGCCTTGCCGCCGAGCGGGCCGAAGTGCGCGTTGCGCCACTGCATCATGGCGACCGCCGGCACGAAGTGGATGAAGGCCTGCACGGCGCGCTGGTAGTCGATCTCTTCGCTAACGCGTTGGACGGTCTCGTCGGTGGGATAGCCATTGGCTTCGAATTCAAGAATGCCGGAGCGGGTTTCGTGACGGGTGGGTTCCTGGGCTGTGACCAGAGGGATGCACGCGGCAATGGCGCAGCACGAGGCGATGGAGAGATGAGTTTTGCGTTTCATATGGTTACCTGACTGTTTCAAAGCCTGTTAGCTGACCCGGATGAACCGCGGCTCATTGGCCCGCGCGTCCGTCGGGACCATCGGCAATTCTCCCGCTGCCGGGGCAGGTAGCGCCTGCAGATACTTCATGATCGCCTGCCATTCCTTGATCTCGACAGGGGCACCTTCGGCAGACAATTCAACCATGTGTGCCACATCGATCGATGTTCCGGTCTGGGGCAACAGGTCAGGCGTGACGAGGGCCGGGGCGGCGATTGCCTCGGCGCGGGATTGCAGGGGCTCGCCCTGCTTGTTCTTGGCCACCACCGATAACTTTCCGCCTGTGAACTTGGGGATGGCGACGAGCATTCCGGTGCCCGCAGGGGCGACGGCAAAGACGTCATAGACGGTTTGCACGCCTGTTTTGCCCCGGCTGAGGCCGTTGCGCATCAGCCCGTTGGCGGTCAATGCGATTTTGGCCCCCGTGGCTTTGCGGAATGCGTCGGTGCAGAGGTTCGCCAGAATCGTGCTGGCCGCAAGGTCGGAGGATGCGTTTGTCAGGTCCTTTTCGATCCGCGCCAGCGGCTGATCAATGGCAAACCCGCGCGGGGCGAAAACCACCTCGGTCACGCGTTTCTTGAATCCCTCGATGACCTCGGAAATCGCGGGATCACCCGGGATGGTGTCGTCGATCGGATGGGTGTGGGAAGCATCGACTGTTAGATCGTTGCCGTCGATCGTCACCGTGAGTTCACCCAGGAATCGGCCGTTGTGGCCGGCCTGCACGACCGGCGTGCGGCCATTGACCATGATCGGGCTGTCCAGCACCGTATGACTGTGACCGCCGATGACCACATCGATCCCGGGCACTTCGGCGGCAAGCTGGACATCCGCTCCTTCGGTAATTTTGCCGTCGGCGTCCGCGCGCACGCCGCCATGGCTGATTGCGATCACCACATCGACTTTTTCGGTATTTCGCAGCGTTGCCACCGCCGCCCGTGCCGCCTTGATCGGATCGGTAAAGGTGGCGGGAGCTGCGCTGACCGCGTAAATCGCCGCTTCGAGTCCGAGGACACCAAAGATGCCAAACCGGATCCCACCGCGTTCAATGACCAGATAGTTGCGAATCCGACTTTGTGCGCCGAGCTTTTGTAACCCGGCAAGTGTCGGCTCGGGAGCGCTGTAATCCGTATTGGTGGCAAGGACGACCGGCACTTGCCCCGCATCGACCGCCGCACCGATGGCGGCAGCGGTGCCGTGGGGACCAAACGTGAAGTCATGGTTTCCCAAAGTCGTCGCGTCGCAGCCCAGCATCGCCAACAGCCGCAGCTCGGCCCCCGTCTCGCGAGTTGCGGCCGCGAAGGCGGTGCCCATGGTGAAATCGCCGGCGTCCAGAATCAGAACCGGACCCCGTCCTTCAGTGGCGGCCTTGCGTTCGCCGATCTTGGTCGCCAAACGCGCGAAACCGCCACGCGTGTTGTCATCATTCAGAGTGAGCGGCGTGTAGTCGCCCACCGGTGCCATGCCGACGAGATTTGAATGAAGGTCATTCGTGTGAAGAATCGTGAACGTCTTTTTGCGTGTCGCCTGAGCCGCCAGCGGCTCGACCATGGCGATCGAGGCCGCTGCGACAGCCGATTTCGCGAGAAAAGTCCGGCGGTCCATTTGAGCGGTAGTCTGGTTGTTCACGGTGAATTGGGTTGGGCTGGGGAATAGGATGGATGAATTCACCATCCTCAGCGTTTCGTCACCGGCGGCGGCGTCCAGTCGCCCGTCAGAATGGCGGCCTGAGGCGAGTAGTGGCGGGTGACGAGGTAGAAGCGGCCTTTGGGCGCGGGGAGCCAGTTGGCCCGTTCCTTGGAATTGGTCGGTTCCTCGTGCTGGAGGGAAATTTCGATGGACCCGTCCTCTCCATACACGGTGCCTTTGGTGCGGTCGCCGAACGAATAGCGGTTGATGGGATTGGCGACAAAGAGTTGGTTTTCGGCCGAATACATCGTCACCGACCAGAAGGCGTTGACCGGTGGCGGCGGGTCGAATTTCAGAACGTAGCGGTTGTTGCCGTCGAGCGGCGCGCCCTTGCCATCGAAGAAGGCAACATCGTAGGTGCTGATCTCTTTCGGGTTCCAGAGCAGTCCGAGCATCGCAGAGCCAGCCGCGAACACGGGATCGCCGCTGATGCGTTTATCGAGACGGGCGATCTGCCAGTGGTTGATGATCGGCACGAGGCGTGGCATGCGTTCGGTAATGATCCGGTGCGCGTCCGCCGTCGCCCGTTCGAGGCCGCGCTGCGTCTGCGGCGAGAGTTTTTCCCAGTCGAACCCGGTCGCCGGGTCCATACCGATCTCGCGCAGCCAGCCGGCCATGGCAGCGTCCATCGGGTGGCCTAGACGCGGCGAGAGCCGGAGCGCTGTGTTCAGGCTGGTAAAATAGGCCTTGGCGTCGGTCAATTCGGCGCGGGTGAAGCGCGGGAAGTCGGCCGCGTTGGGCTTGGGCCGGGTGACTTCGGCCGCGCCCCATTGGCTGAGCGGGACGAGCTTGAACTTTGCCTGCAATTCCACCGCCGTCGGCAGGTCCGCGTCGCCGTTCACGGAAATGCGGGGGAGCGTCCAGCCGAGCGGCGTGCTCATGTCGATCCGCTGGATTCCCTCCGGCAGGACGCCCTGCCATCCGGGTGCGCACAAGGCGAAGTTGCCGCCGCGCGCGCCGACCGTGTCCCACGACAGGTTGGCATCGAAGTCGTGATGCATGTCGCTCACCGGGACCCAGTATTGGCGGTCGCCCATCGGCGGGATCACGAGGATGAGCGGCTCCGAGCGCAGGTCGCAGAAGGCC
>JBIPND010000295.1:0-4895 GCA_044374015.1 Luteolibacter sp.
GCTTGGCCTCTTCATGGTCGTCTGCCGGACCCTGGGTCCGGATCGCTTCGTTGACGATGAGGTGAAGGTCCTTGAGCACGGCGGTCACGTCGGATAGATCGCGCTTCTCGATAAGCTTTTTATAAATCGCCTCCAAATTGTCGTGACGCTCGGCGAAAGGCTGGGCGGAATCCTCCATCAGCAGCGCCTTGAAGCGCAGAAAAACCTGGCGGGTCATGATTTCAAACCGCGCCTTGGTTTCCTGACTGGTGAGGACCGCGTCCACGGCATCGGCGAGCGCCTGGATCTTGGCGAATCCGTTCGCCCCTGATAGACGCGAGACATCGAAGCCGAGTTTGGCGAGATATGCCTCGGTTTCTAAAATCGCGGACTCAAGGGCGTCGACCCGCTCGCTGATCGGAGCCACGATTTCGTCCTCGCCGGAATTGTCGTCGCCCAGCGCGTATTGCGCGAGGGCTTCGCGGAGGCTTCGCAACATGCCGTTGTAATCGACGATCAATCCGAAATCCTTGCCCTCGCAGCGGCGGTTTGCGCGGGCGATGGCCTGCATCAGGGTGTGCGCTTTCATCGGCTTGTCGATGTAGAGCGTACTGAGGCTCTCGACATCGAAGCCCGTGAGCCACATCGCGCAGACGATGGCGATGCGGAACGGATGCTTCGGATCCTTGAAAGCATCCTCCACGCTCACCACCTTCTCGCCCACCTCGAAACCCTTTTTCATCCGCTCGCGGTGCGGAATGATGTCCACGCCCCATTTCTTGAACTCCGCGACTTCGCCCTGCGCTTCGCTGATGATGATCTCGATCACGGTTTCCTCCAACCACTGCGCCCTGGCTTCCAGTTCGGCCCGTCGTTCAGGATCGCTCTCACCGTTAGCCTCAGCTCTCACAGCGGCGGTTTTCGCCTGCCAGTGCGGCTTGATGAGATTGAACATCCGCCCGCAGGTGACCTTGTCGATGCAGACCAACATGCTCTTGCCTGCCTCCCAGCGGGTGCTGCAATGCTCGACAAAATCCCTCGCGATTTTTTCCAACCGCTCGTCCGCCGTGATCACTTCGTAGTCCTTGCCGATCAGCTTTTGCAAATGCGCCTCCTCGTGGAGATCGAGGTTCGCCTTGTCGATGACCTCGGCAATCTTGTCATTGAGATCGAGCTTGGCGATGCCGAGTTTTTCGCCGCGGTTGGCATAAACCAGGCGCACCGTGGATCCGTCCTCCACGGAACGCTTGAAGTCGTAGCGGGAAATGTAGGTGCCGAAAATCCGTTTCGTGAGGTGATCGTGTTTGAAAAGCGGCGTGCCGGTGAATCCGAGAAACGAGGCATTCGGCAACGCGAGTCGCATCTTGCGGGCGAACTTGCCGGCCTGCGACCGGTGGGCCTCGTCCGAGATGACGATGATGTCATCCCGCATGCTGTAGGGTTCCTCGGGTTCCACGTCTTGGTTGAACTTTTGAACCAAGGTGAACACATAACTGTGACTGGCTTGCAGCAAGGTCCGCAGTTCCTTGCCACTGCCCGCGCGTGGCGTGGTTTTCGGGTTGATCACGCCACAACCACCGTAAGTCCGATAGATCTGGTCGTCCAGATCCTCGCGATCCGTCATGATCACGAAGGTGAAATTTCCCGGAACCTTGCGGCGGACTTTCTCCGTGAAAAAGGCCATGCTGTAACTCTTGCCACTGCCCTGCGTCTGCCAGAAAACGCCAAGGCGTCCCAAGTCCGGATGCGCCCGCTCGACCAAGGGCGTTTCGCTTGACGGGGTCTTGTCGTCGGAAACCAAGGCCATCTCGCTCGAATCCGCCTCACTAACACGCGAGGCACTCGACGATTTCGTCCGCAGGCCTTTTCGATAGGAAACCGCCTTGCGCTCCGGGTATTCCAGTTTCAACGCTTCCTGATAGCGCGTGGCATCCACGGCGAGATTGACGCCTAGCACCTGGTGATTGCGACCCACCACTTTGCGGGTGCTGCCCGGTCTGCTGGCGTCGAACAGGATGAAGTTCTCCACGATGTCGAGCAGCCGGTCCTTGGCCAGCATGCCGTCGAGCAGGACCTGCGCGTCGAGACTTCCCTTGTCACGCTCGTCGTTGCGTTTCCACTCCGCGAAATGTTCCCAGCCGCTGGTGACCGAGCCATAGCGGGCGCGGTGGCCGTTGCTGACAATTAGAAACGCGTTGTGATGAAACGCATGGCCGATGACGTTCTCGTCCATGTAGTCCGCCAGATTTCCATCAAAGCCTGCGCGGATGTTCCGATGGACCGCCTTCAGTTCGATGAAAACCAGCGGCAGCCCGTTGACGAAACAAACGAGGTCCGCGCGGCGGTTGTATCCCGGCGAGCGCAGGCCGCTGATCCAGAGTTCGCGCACGGCCAGAAACCGGTTGTTTTCCGGATGGTCGAAGTCGATCACCCGCGCCTTGCCGGTCCGGTTTTTCCCCGCCTCGTCCTTGTAATCGACCGGCACGCCATCGCGGATGTAGCTGTAAAACTCCTGGTTGTGCTGGAGCAGCGAGCGCGAGAAATCATGGCGCGTGAGTTTCCCCAAGGCCTCGTCCAGCGCTTTCGCGGGCAGGCCGGGATTCAGGCGGACCAGCGCGGCGAGCAGATCGCGCGTCAAAACCACTTCCCGCTTGTCCGCCCGGCCCAGCGTGCCGTCGGGACCAAAAGTTTCCGTGTTGTAGGCATACACGCTTTCCCACCCGAGGACCGATTCCAAATGTCCGGCGACGGTCGCCTGAACCAGGGTGTCCTCGTTGTTGATAGGGGTGCGGGCCATGAGTTTACCAAGTGAGCAGTATCAATCCTTCGACTTCCAGGAAATGGCCATCCCGACTGAGGAGCGGTAATCCGTGTTCGATGGCTTGGGAGGCGATCCAAAGGTCGTTCGTCGGAATCGGCCGGCCTTTGGAGCGCAAATCGTCACGAATCCCCGCGTAAATCCGGCTGGTCGTGCCGATGACGGCGAGCGTTTCGAAAGTAGCTTCCATTTCCCGCAAGGTCGCTTCCCGTTCCTTGCGCTTGGTCGAGCGCAGCAGTCCGAAACGGTGCTCGCCGAGAACGATGGGACTCAGGCGCAACGGACCTTGCCGTTCCATCACGGCCGTCAAAGATTCAGACCCTTCGAGAAAATCGGAAAGCGCGTTGGTATCCAGAATCATGGTTTGGATTTCCAACTCGCCTCCACCTCGGAGGAAGACATCCGGTCTTCCGGCTCCAGCGTGCCGAAGGCGGCTTCGATCTCCGCATCCACGAGTTTGCGATCCTCTTCCCAGCCCGGTCCCGACCATGCCCCGGCGAATTTCTTCCAAGCGGGCTCCCCTTTTGAATCCGTCGCCGGACCTTCCACCACCGTGCGGAGTCCGGCTTCCACCAGTTCCGTCACCGTGCGCCCCTCCAACGCCGCCTTCGCTTTGACGCGCCGGTAAAGACTCTCATCGATATCCAGCGTCGTTCTCATGAAGGCAGAAAAGCAGATTTCTGCCAACCGGTCAACCGGCGCTTCAATTCGTGAAGAAACCTCTCATCACAATGCACATACTTTCTGAAATTCACCTTGCCGCCCGTAACAAATGTACGCACATTACAACTATGCCACGCACTGCCAGCAAAAAGAATCCTCCACTGCGCGCCAAGGAAGATCGCTTGGTCGCGCGGGTTTCGCGCGCCGACAAGGAATTGATCGAGCGGGGCGCGATGGTGGCCGGAATTTCGGTGGCAAATTTCGTGATTTCGCACGCCCGCAGCGCGGCGGAAGTCCTGATTCGGGAGGAGGGGGTGATTCGGCTGACCGCTGAAGAGTCCCGTCAATTGATGGATGCCTTGTTGGCCCCACCCACACCGCCGACCGCAGCGGCGAAAAAGGCGCTCGCACGCTACAAGCAGTCCGTCTTGAGCGACGTCAATCCCGCTCCCCAAGGATGACGCCCACTTGTTTTGTCGTCATGAACAAGCGCTCGGAGTTCAGGGACTTGAACCCATATTTGCGATAAAACGCCTCCGCATTCTCGTCTTTCGGATCGGTGATCATCAAAGCTGCGGGAATTTGCGTGTGCATGACGCGGTGCATCGCATCGAACAACAACAGTTCCCCAAGACCTTGTTTCTGTGCAGACTTCGCCACCGCCAGACGACCGAGGAGAACGGCTCCCAATCGCGGGTATCGGGGCAGTTGCTTCACGGATTGCGGCTCGGCATCGCCAAGCTCCTTCATGTCAACCGCCTCCGTCGAAAGAGTGTAAAACCCCAAAATAGAATCGGGCCTGTCTGTTGGGACAAGGACCCAGCAACCCGCCACCCTTCGCTTGATGTCCTGTGAGGCCTGCTCACGGAGATAGCGATTGAGGGGAGCCTCACCACAATCGAAATTTGCCCGGTCGTGCACCGAGGCATCGAGGGGAAGGATCTGGTAACGAGGGGCTTCACTCATGGTTTTTAGACTTCAATCTCCCCGCTCATCAGCTTCGGCAGCAGGAGGTCGCGGGCGGTGCGGAGTTTTTGGTTTTGGAAACTGAGGTTGCTCAGCTGTTCGGTGATGGCCTCGATGGTTTCGGAAAATTCCTCAAGCAAGCCGGGAGGCGGGACCATCACGGGAAACTGGATCATCTGCTTCCAATCTGCGCGGGGCATCTTGGAGCCTTCCTTCATCGCCTGAGAGGTGTCCGCGACAAAATCATCACTGGAAACCGTCATCAAAACGAAGCTCTTCAAGTTATCGGTCGTTGGACGGATCACGAAGGCATCCGATGAAACGACACCATCGGTGAAGGCGATTCCGACTTTGTGGAAGTAGGGTCGGATTTTGCCGAACAGAATGTCACCGGTGTTGAAGCGCAGCTTGGAACTCGTCACCTCCTCGGCGGTTCCCCAGTCCGAGAGCGAGATGGATCGCCGCGGCA
>JBIPND010000296.1:0-4876 GCA_044374015.1 Luteolibacter sp.
CGGAGGAGTCGCCACTCCTGCGCTACGCCCACGGCCTCGTCGGCCAGCGGGAAACCGCCGAGGACCTCGTCCAGGAAGCCTTCCTCAGACTCCACGAACATTGGGACGATGTCACCAACCCGCGCGCCTGGCTGTTCCGCTCCATCCGCAATCTCGCCCTCAACCACCTCCGCGACCACAAACGCGAAACCACCCTCGAAACCGGCCGCGAATGGCAAAGCCCGTCGCCCGACCCCGAACAAGTCCTCGGCAAACAGGAAGCCATCGGCACGCTCCAGCTGTTAGTCGCCGAACTCCACGAAGACGACCGCACCATCATTTCCCTCAAATACCACGAAGGCCTCAAATACGATCAAATCAGCCAGCGCACCGGCCTCAGCGTCGGCAATGTCGGTTACAAACTCCACCACGCCCTCAAAAACCTCGCCGATTCCCTCCGCCGCCTCGGCATTGAATCAGCCGGGGGCTGATAGACACAAGACTTCAAGACGCAAGACACAAGACCAGAGAAGAAAAAGACCTGTGGCAAATCTCTCTATCCACCATCTCCCATCCACGATCCACGATCTCCATGAAAGACTCCACTCCATTTGACACCATCGGCGACGGACCGCTTGAGGCCCGCATCGTCGCCTGGGTGCTGGGTGAGGCCTCCGCCTTCGAAGCCGCGGAGCTCGGGCGTTTGTGCGACGAGCGTCCGGAACTCGAAATCTTCCGCCGCCGCCTCCTCGCCCTCCACGGCCTGCTCGCCGAAGCCACGATCACCGGCCCCGATGAAGCGTGGAAACTCCCGCCCGAAAAACGCAAGCCGCTCGACGAACTCTTCGGCGTCGAGCAAGCCTCCGTTCCCGCAGCCGACCCCGAAGTCCGGATCCGCCGCAGCGGACGAAGGGCCTTGTTGGCAATAGCCGCTTGCGTGGTGTTCTCGCTTGCAGTCTTTCATTTTCTTCCACGTGGATACGAAAGCGAGGCGATCATTGAAATTAAGCCATCGCTGGTAGCCAATTCTCCGTTAGCTGGTTCTGCGGCCGGAAACTCGGGCAAACTCACCCCGCAGTTTTTTGGAACTGAGGTTGAGAAGATCAAGAGCCGCCACATGCTCTCAAATGTGGTGGACAATCTGGAGCTGGAAAGCCGCTGGGGAGTGAATAAGGAGACTGCGGTTCAGACGCTCAAGGACAGCATCAAGACTAAGAATATTCCAGGGACCGACCTGATTTCCATTCGTGTGCGGAACGCAAATGAAGAGGATGCTAAAAACATCACCAAGGAAGTGGCCAGAGCTTATAAGGATTACCGCACCGAAATCGAAAGTAGATATGCGGATCTTCAGTTAGCGGAACTCGCCAAAGCCATCCGCGAACAAGAAGACAAAGTCGAGGAGCGTCGCAAGGTCCTCTCCACGATCACCAGAACCAGAACCATCATCTACAAAGGCCAGGATTCGTTTGATGACTCTTCTGAAAACCGTGAAGAATCCATCCGCCGCGGCCTCGATGCTCAAGACTACGCCGATGCCAAGCGCGATTTCGAAAGCGACCAGCAGTTGCTCCAAGCGATGAAGCTCAAGCAAGTTGAGCTATCAGTTGAACAGAGCGCTCTATCGACAAGCGACGCGGCTTCCCCCTCACAGGAGCTGGCAAAAATGAAACAGTCCCCACAGAAGCGACGTTCTCCAATCCCCGCATCTCCCACCAGCCGCTCCGAGCGGGCAAGGGCAATTCCTCCACCAGCAGCTCCCGCACAGCCCGCGGAAATAGCAGCCGCCTCCGGCGATTTCATCAGCCCGGTCGCCGGAACTCACGTCGATGGCCTACCGGCAGACGCAGATTCACTCGCTTCCAACGAAGTCACCAGCGGCCTCCGCAGCGGCGATCAGGCGATCAACCGCAACAACATCGACGCGATCCTCAACAATCCCAACCGCGCGGCGGAAGCGCAGGCCGCCACCGCGATGAACGGCTCCGATGCCGCCGGAAGAGCCGCCGGTTGGAGCTCCGGGGTTCCCGAACAACAAGCTGCGATCCGCTCCAATCCCGCACTCACCTTTGAGCCGATGCAGAACGCCAATCTCGGAAGGGAGCTTTCTGTCCCTGCGACCCCGATCCCGGCACCCGCCGAGCCACCAATCTCCATGGAGCCCGCCTTGGAAAGCGAAAGCCAGTTGGCGAAAAATCGAGATGGGATAGAAATCCACGCTGGAAAATCTTCCAGCTATCTCTTCCGCGCCAAGGATCTCCGCAGCCCGCTCGAATCCATGGAGGAAATCACCGCTGCCGCCGAACCTTATTCCACCTTCTCGCTCAACATCAGCGACGCCTCATTCCAAGTCGCCAAGGCCGCGTTGGAAAAAGGCGAACGCCCGGATCCCGCCTCGATCAAGACCGAGCAATTTTACAACGCGGTGGACTACGGCGATTCCTCTCCCGCGGCCGACGAACCGGTCACCGCCTTCGTCGAACAATCCGGGCACCCGATCATTCCCGGTCGCAACCTCGTCCGGGTTTCGCTCAAAACCGCTGCCGCCGGTCGCGGCGCTTCCCAACCGCTCAGGCTCACTCTGTTAGTCGATCAATCCGGCTCGATGGTCCGCGAGGACCGCCGCGCGGCGATGACGAATGCCCTGAAACAACTCGGCGGCTTGCTCACTCCGGCTGATCACCTCAACGTCGTCGGTTTCTCCCGCAGCCCGCGCCTGCTGGCCGATAATCTAACCGGAGACCAGTCCGCCAAGCTCCCCGATCTGATCAACCAGACCGCCAGCGAAGGCGGCACCAACCTCGAAGAAGCGCTTAAGCTCGGCGAGCAAATGGCCGTCCGCCATCAAGCTCCGGGCGAACAAAACCGCATCGTACTCTTCACCGACGGCGCCGCCAACCTCGGCAACGCCGATCCCGAGCGCCTCGCCATCCGCATCAAGGCGCTGCGCCAAAACGGCATCGCCTTCGACATCGCCGGCATCGGCGCCGACGGGCTCAACGATCGTTTGTTAGCCGAACTCGCGCGCCACGGCAACGGCCGCTACTACGTCGTCGATGACAAGTCCGACAGCTTCGCCCGCCAGCTCGCCGGAGCCTTCCGCCCGGCGGCGGAGAACGTGAAAGTCCAGGTGCGTTTCAATCCCGAGCGCGTCGGAAACTACAAGCTGATCGGCTTCGAGAAGGATCGCCTGAAAACCGAGGACTTCCGCAACGACGCCGTCGATGCCGCGGAACTCGCCGCCGAAGAAGCGGGGGTCGCCATCTATCAGGTGGAGACCCTGCCCGAAGGCACCGGCGAAATCGGCGAGGTCAGCGTGCGTTTCCGCGACACCGCGAAAGGCGAAATGGTCGAACGCAAATGGACCATGCCTTTCGAATCCAACACCCTGCCCTTCGACCTCGCCACGCCCTCCATGCAACTCGCCGGGCTCTCCATGCTCGCCGCGGAAAAACTCAAAGGCGGCCCGCTCGCCGATGCCATCGATTTCAAACAACTCGCCGGCCCGCAAGCGACGGTGAGGCAATTTTACGGCAGCAGCCCCCGCGTCGCCGGGATGCTCGATGTCATCGACAAATTGAAGTGACCGCTCCCGAGAAAGCCATTCACCATGAAAATTCCTTTCACCAACAATAGACCCTTTGCCCCAACAGGATTCCGAAACGGAAATGCGCGAAATCTGTCTAGCGACGGTCCGGAGTTCAAGCTTCAGCTTGTCTTCGGGAAGAGCACGCTAAAGCGCGAACTCCGGACGATCTGTCGATGGGCAAGGCGGCAGGAGGTTTCGGCAATGACTTTTGGCAAAAGGCCTGAGGAGCAGGGACCTTACTCTCCCTTCTTCCGCGGGGCCGCAGGATTCATTCTCACCTTCGCCCTTGCCACGCTGGCCTTCGCCCAAGCCCCCACCGACCGCATCGTCATCCTCCCGATCCAGGAAGCGGCCAAACAAGCGCCGTTGTTCTTCTCCGCCACCGCCGAAGTCGAGGCCCGCGCCACCCTAACCGACATCACCGGCGAACAACGCCTCACCTTCCACATCCACCAGGGTAAACCCGAAACCCTCACCCTCGGCCTCAGCGGCGCGGGCGAGGTGGTTTCCGTCACCGGTGAAAACCTGCGCGACTGGTCGGTCCGCGTCGCCGAGGACGGGTCGCGTTTCCTCGACGTGCGGCCCGCCCAACTGGAAATCAAAACCCTGCAACTCACGGTGCAAACCCGCCTCAAGTTGGAGAAAACCCCCACCAGTCTGCTTCTACCAACGCCCGGCGTTGCCACCGGTTTTTCCCTCGCACTCAAAATCACCACCGCGCCGGGAGTGGACCTGCGCGTCACCAAAGCCGACGGCCTCGCGCCGGTGAGCGCCAAGAATGCCCAACAATTCATCGGCACCGCCGCCGCGATGCTCGATCTCGAAGTGTCCCCCAGCGGCTCTGCTTCGCGTGGCATGGAGTTGGTCGATGTGAATGTCGTCGGTAAAAAATCGCCCGACAGCAGCCATGTTTCCTTCCGCCTCACCGCCATGGCCCGCGCCCTCGCGCCCGGCTCGGCGATTGAGTTGTTGGCGGGTGGCGCCGCTCTATCAGGAGCCGTTTCCGGCGATGGCTGGCACGTGGTCCTGCGGGAAAAAGATGGTGCCTTCGTTTACGATCTGATCGCAGAGCGCGAAGGCGAATTTCCCATAGCATTGGACGTCGAGGTTCCGGTCATCCGCAAGGGCGATTGGCAGCAACTCCAGTTCAAATTGCCCGCCGGCGTCGTCGTCCCGTTGTGGATCGAAGGTCTTGGCGAGGGCGTTTCATTCAGCCGCGAGCTCGCCGTTGTCCCCGAGCGCGATGGCCAAACCTGGCGCGGGTTCCTCCCGGCCAGCGGCACCGCCTCGATGGCCTGGCGCTCGATA
>JBIPND010000297.1:0-4875 GCA_044374015.1 Luteolibacter sp.
TGTAGTCCGGGGTGGGCGGCAGATAGTTGCCCTGGCCGCGGAAGCTCACCCAATGATCCCAGCCGGGTTGGGGTTCATCGCTTTCGCCGCCCATGTGCCATTTGCCGATGAAGCCGGTGGCGTAGCCGGCTTTCTGCAGATACTGCGGGAAATAGACGGTGCCCTGAGGGATCGCGCGGTTGTTGTCGATCACCCGGTGGCGGAACGTGTAGAGGCCGGTTAGAATGGACGCGCGGCTCGGGGAGCACAGGGCGGTGGTCACCAGCGCATTCCTGATGTGGGCGCCATTTGCCGCCAGCGAGTCCATCACCGGGGTCTGGGCGAACTGGTGGCCGAGGAAATTCATCGCGTCGTAGCGGTGGTCGTCGGAAAGGATGAAAACGACGTTGCGCGGCTTGGCCGCCGGGATCCGCTCCGGGACGATCTCCGCCGGCACCGGAGTGACCGCGTGCAGGGCCGCGGCGGTGGCTAACCACACGGCGCAGGCCCACGCGGAGCGATGGGAGCGGTGAAACGGGCGCCGGTTTCTTTCTGGTAGATTCATGATGCGGGTGCGGATCAACGGGTTGGTGGATTGAGAAGCCAAGTCAAAGACATTTCTTGTGGGTTTGCCAACCCTCCCTTAAGAAACCGGCAGATTCAGGCATTTTTCACCAATCTTTACCGCATGGTCATCGCATTTCACAAACCTTACGGCGTTCTCTGCCAGTTCACCCAGGACCAACCCGGGCAGCGGACGCTGGCGGAATTCGGCTTTCCTCCCGGCGTCTATCCGGTCGGGCGGTTGGATCTGGATTCGGAAGGCCTGTTGTTGCTGAGCGATGAAGCGGGTTTCAACAACTGCCTGTTAGACCCGGGGGCGGCGCACCCGCGCACCTATCACGCGCAGGTCGAGGGCATCCCGGTGCCGGAGGCGATCCGCCGATTGACGGCGGGCGGCCTGGCCATCCAGGGCCACAAAACCCTGCCGTGTCGGGCGCGCCTGCTTGATGTCGACACCGAGGTGCCTCCCCGCGAGCCGCCGGTGCGGTTTCGCCAAGCGATTCCCACGGCCTGGCTGGAGCTCACGCTCATCGAGGGGAAAAACCGCCAGGTCCGCCGGATGACCGCGGCGGTGGGATTTCCCACGCTGCGTTTGATCCGCCGGGCGATCGGGAAACTCGCGATCGATCCCGGACCCGGCGCATGGCGCGAACTGACCTCCGGGGAGATCCATTTGATCTGGAAAAAGTGGTGATGGATGGCCCTTCCCACTGCCCCGATCACCGGGGGGCGATCGGGGCAGCGACACACACCATGCTGGGGGGAGTCCCGCGGACCGAAGCCTCAGAAGCAGTCGGATGGGGACAGAAAGCCGATGCGGTGAATCAATCACGAACTGGCACTTTCGACAATCCACGTGATCGCGGAAATTCGGTGGCCTTACCAGTCGGTATGTTCCACCGGCCGGTGTTGGGCGCTGTCGGCGAGTTCGCAGGTCATGTGTAGCACGCCGATCGGCGGGATCGTTTCATTGCCGAACTCCGCGCCGAAACTGTAGATTGCGCTCGCCGGGCAGTTGGGGGTGCCTTCGACGAAGCGCCCCAGGCCGATGACTTGGTTTTGCAGGTCCGGGGCCATGCTGCCGGGTTCGAAGCCGTAGAGATTGGAATAAGAGCTCACGCCTTTTTGCACTGAATGGATGCGGATGATGCAGATGGCACGATCCGAGCCGCGCTTCCAAGCCTTCGCGCCAATAAAAAGGATGGTGATCAATGACAGCAGCACCAGGATCACCACCGTCAGCTCAAGCAGGCTCATTCCCGACAGCCCGAGCCGAGCTGCCGGACGGCTGGCCTCGGCGGGAAGCCGCATTGAATCATGACGGAGACTTTTTGAAAATCGTTCGACGATTGGTGGCGAAGCGCTCCCGGAACCCGCGGGCCATCCATCGGGGGCCGCGTCCTCCCCGGCGAGATCCGGATTTATCCTCCGATTTATCCCGGCTTGCCATCATGCGGCCAGCTGTCTTGAGTGCGGGCCGAATCCATGGTCACTCAAGCACAAATCGCCAGCAAGCTGGGAGTATCCCGTCAGCTCGTCACCTTTGCCCTCGCCGGCTACCCGCAAGTGGCGAAGGAATCGAGGGAACGGATCGTGGCGGCCGCATTGGAAATGGGGTATCGCCCCAACCCCCATGCGAGGGCCCTGCGCTTCAAAAAAACCGGGATCATCGCGCTCTGGATTCCCGACCAGATTTCCACCCACTACACCCACGTGGCCCGCGAACTGAGTCGTTTGGTCAAAGGCTCCGGCCACGAATTGATCATCTCCGAGGTCGGCGTCAGCGATATGAAGCAGATTTGGTCGCACGTGCCGGTGGACGGGATTGTGGCGGTGGACGCCTCGAAAGCGGTGCAAGCCGAGCTGCAGGCGCTCGCCACCAAAGCGGTGCCACTCGTCAGCCTCGGCGCGTATTGCGCGGATGGGACCGACCACGTGCAGGTGGATCTTGAGGCGGGGACGAGGGAGGTGATGGCGCATCTGATTGGATCCGGATTTCGCCGGATCGCCCACGCGACCTTCATCCGCAGAAATCTTGAGGGCGAGAGCCGCCGCCTCGGCTACGTCCAGGCGATGAAGGAAGCGGCGCTGAAAACCGAATTCATCCACTACCCACTAACCGAACGGCTGCGTCCGGTCACCCGGCAGTTGATTCAGGATTATGTTCGGGATCACGGCAGGCCGGAGGCGGTTTTCTGTCACTCGGACGATGCCGCGCTCGGGATCTATCGCGGCTTGTGCGATGCGGGGATTTCGGTGCCGGAGGAAATCGCCCTGGTCGGCTGCGACGGCATCGAAGACACCGAGTATCTGGAGTGCCCGCTGACCACCCTGGTCCAGCCGGTCGAGGAAATGTGTGCCACCGCTTGGGGATTTCTGCAGCAGCGGCTGGAGGATCGGACGCGGCCGGCACAGCGGGCGGTTCTCAGCGCCAGCCTGGCGATTCGCGAGTCTTCCATGCGGCGGGTTTGATTCGATTTCGGCGGAGGCTCGGTTTTTTCGCCAAGGGAAGGGGATTAGCACGGGATAAATTCCATTGACTTCAGCGGAACAGCTCCTTAATCTCAAGCCCGTGAGCAAGCGCCAGACGAGCAAACCGGTCGCGGCGGCCAGGTGGTGGCGGCTGCGGGTTTGCGAAAGCCTAAACACAAATTCATGAAATTCCAGAACGCCAGCACTTCGATTTTCATTCCCGACGGCAAACCCGAGGGCGAGGCCCTGTCACGCGTCACCCACCTCGGGATCGGCGCGCATCAGGACGATTTGGAATTCATGGCCTTCCACGGCATCCTCAACTGCTACGCCCGCGACGACCAATGGTTCGGCGGCGTCACCTGCACCAACGGCGCCGGCAGCTCGCGCAGCGGTCCTTACGCCTCATTCACCGACGAGCGGATGATGGCGATCCGGCGGCAGGAACAAAACACCGCCGCCACCGTCGGCGGCTTCGGCGCGATGATTCAACTCGACTACCCCAGCAGCGCGGTGAAGAGCTCCACCGATCCGAGCCTGAAACAGGATCTGATGGAAATTCTAACCGCCACCCGCCCCGCGGTCGTTTACACCCACAATCCCGCCGACAAGCACGACACCCACATCGGGGTGACGATCGCCGCGCTCCGGGCGATGCGCGAACTGCCGCGCGATGTCAGGCCGAAACAAGTCATCGGCTGCGAAGTCTGGCGCAACCTCGACTGGCTGCCCGATTCCCAAAAAGTGCTGATGGACGTCAGCGGCCGCGACAATCTCGCCGCCGCCCTCAACGGGGTTTTCGACTCACAGATCGCCGGCGGCAAACGCTACGATCTCGCCACCCTCGGACGCCGCGCGGCCAACGCCACCTTCTTCCAATCCCACGCCACCGACTCCGCCACCCAGCTCATCTTCGGCCTCGATCTCACCCCGCTCGTCACCGACGAAACCACCGACATCGTCGGTTACGTCTGCGACCTGATCGAACAATTCAACGCCGACGTCCGGCAAAAACTCGGCACACAACTCGGCACACAACTCGGTCTGATCTAATGGAAATCATCATCCAACCCACCACCGAAGCCGCAGCCGGCATCGCCGCGCGGATCATCGCGCGCCTGCTCCGCGACCAGCCGGACGCGGTCCTCGGACTGGCCACCGGCAGCACCCCGTTGCCGCTCTATCAGGCGCTGATCGCGATGAATCTCGACTGGCGCAACGTCACCACCTTCAATCTCGACGAATACATCGGCCTGCCACGCGAGCATCCGCAGTCCTACCACAGCTTCATGTGGGAAAACTTGTTCCGGCATGTGAACATCAAGCCGGAAAACATCCACATCCCGGATGGAAACGCGCCGGATATTCCCGCCTTTTGCGCGAGCTACGAAGCCCAAATCCGCGCCGCCGGCGGGATCGACCTGCAAGTGCTCGGCATCGGCACCGACGGCCACATCGGCTTCAACGAGCCGACTTCCTCGCTCGCCTCGCGCACCCGCATCAAGACGCTCACCCAGCAGACCCGCAAGGACAACGCCCGGTTTTTCGGCAGCGAGGACCGCGTCCCGCACCACGTCGTCACCATGGGCATCGGCACCATCATGGAGGCCCGCCTGAACCTGCTGCTCGCGTTCGGACCCAGCAAGGCCAAGGCGGTGGCCGAGGCGGTCGAGGGGCCGGTCACCTCCATCCATCCCGCCTCCATCCTGCAAATGCACCCGGTGGTCAAAGTCTGTCTCGATGAACCGGCCGCCGGCCAGCTCCAGCGGGCCGAGTATTTCCGCTGGGTTTATGCCAACAAACCCGGCTGGCAGAAATTCTGATGGCACCGAAGACTCCTGAAACTGGAAAAAAGGGTGG
>JBIPND010000298.1:0-4870 GCA_044374015.1 Luteolibacter sp.
GGATGTGATAGATCTTGGGCTGTGCGGGGACGGTCATTATATCTTCTCAGGCCTCCGCCTCCTCCAGTTCGGTTTCGTCTCCGGAAAGGTCGGCTTCAACGCTTTCTTCCGCTTGCTCGTCCGGCAGCTTCGCGGCGGCTTCGCGCACGTCCAGCTTGCCCGTCACGATGTCGGCGGTCAGGCGGGTGCGGTATCCAGGGCTTCCGATAGCACCACTTCGGAGTGGGTGACCAGGATCACTTGGCTGCCGTTGCGGTGAGCAATATCGCGGAGCAGGGTGAAAACCTGCCGCTGCCGGAGAATTTCCAAGTGCGCGTCCGGCTCATCGATCAGCAGCACGCCCTTCTTGTGCAGGAAGAGGTGGGAGAAAATCAGCAGCATCTGTTGAAAGCCCCGCCCGGATAGCCCGAGATCCATCTCACCCACCGTGCCGTCCTGGGTGTAGGCCAAATCCACGCCCCCGCTGTCATTGACCTTCGGCGTTCCGAGGCGGACGTGAAACAAGCGCCGCATCAGTTCGGTGACCTGTTTCCAGTCGTCCGGCGCGCCTTCGGCCAGCAGGAGGCAGATGTTGCGGAGCACTTCCGCCGTGCTGCCTCTACCCATCAGATACTCGATGCGCTTCGGCAGGATCACCGCTTCATCCGCCGTGATGCCGGACATCGGATAGAGCAGGGAAACCTCCAGCGCGGCGACAGCCGCGAAGGCCGGATCATCGGTTGGAAGCGCGGCACCCGGTTTGCAGTAAACCAACTCATCGCTGGAATGATGCGTGAACTCCATCGTCACCGGAACGATTTGGCCCTTGAACTCGACTCCCACCGTGATCCGGAGATCCCGCTTGGTGGTTTTGAGATTGTTCCAGAGGTGTCTCGTCTTGGGCACCGGAACCGACAACATGTTCAGCCGGTTCAGCGCCTTTCCGGTGCGTTTCTCCGCCTTGGAGTTCTCTGATTCGACCACCCACGTCTTGAGCCCGATCGACCACAGGGCGATGGCCTGCAAGGCGCTGGTCTTGCCGCAGTTGTTCGGGCCGATCAGCACCGACGGGTGATCGAGTTCAATGCGCTGGATGTCTCCATAGCGCTTGAAGTTCTCGATTTCAACGTAGTGCAGCAGCTTCATGGGCGTAGGATAGGAATCAGGCGCGGAAAGGCAATGACTCTCCAAAGCCCCAAAGGGGCGGCGTCAACCTCAGCCTGGGGCAACGCCCCAGGAATACAGCCATCCCAATAACCCAAGCCCTGAAAGGGCGGGCCAAAAGGCGGACGGGACCGGGAGATGATTCCGCGATTGGAACGCCCTTTCAGGGCTTCGGGATGATGGGGGGACCTTGACCCAGGGCGTTGCCCTGGGCTGGTTTGGAGTGCCCCGTTGGGGCGGAAGAGGACGGTCGGACTCATTCTTCAACCTCCTCTCCCTCGGGTTCTTCCTCCAGTAGCCCTGCGGCAGGTTCTTCCTCCGCGTCGGGCAGTTGGGCGGCGGCTGTGCGGACGTCGAGCTTGCCGGTCACCACGTCCGCCGTCAGGCGCGTGCGGTATTCGCGTAACAGGGTGATCTCGCGCTCGTAGCGGGCGATGGCGGTGTCGATGGAATCTGCGTATCCATGAATGTGTTTTACGATCAGATCTTGCTCGTCACGAGGAGGCACTGGCACATTCATTCGACCATAGCGACTTGAATTGAGATTGGCTTGATGCAAACTCACAAGTGCTTGGCTGCGGGCAAACGCCCAGAATCGGAAGCTGTTCAGAAGGAAATTCAGCCAAGCAGGTTTGTGTTCTGAGCGGACTCGCAGCCTGACTAAATAAGATGCAAATGTCACAGGCGGTTCGTTGTCGCTGGCGAACAGTCCAACTTTCCCGACAAGTTCTGGGCTGTTAGTTCGGTTGAAAAGCAGGTCGTTGGTTTTTAGCGCAAGGCCCTGCGGAATGAGATCAATCCCACCGGATTCCGGAACTGCAACTTTTCCGTCCCTGATGTGCCCCATCGTAAGCACGCGGAACTTCCCATTCGCTGTCGAACTCTCCGAGGTGCCGTAATCCATTCTGCTCAACAGTTGCTTTATAGGCGAGACCTCCCAATGCACCGGAATCTCCCCCAGCCAAGGAATCCCGGAGTCCTTGAGTTTGACCTTGGGGTCGAGGCCGCGGGTGACGGCGCGGTGGATGATGGCCTGCTTCTGCTCTTGGAGCAGGGCGATGACCCGCCGCTTCGACCGGATCGCCTTCTCCAAGCGCCCGTTCCAGTGGTCGAGAAAGCGGACGATGGCGGCTTGTTCGGCGGCGGGCGGGAGCGGCACAAACTGGTTGCCAAACATCTCGTAGCGGAAATCGGTTGACCGCTCGCGAATCCCTTTGGCTAACGCCAGAATCCACTGAGACCGCGACATCTCCCGCAAGGTGTGGGCGTAGTAACCAGCAACAACACCGGGTCCAGGTTTGCAAACGTTGTAAACAGGCGTGCCTTTGCCATCGCTGTCTGAAACGCCGATGGCACCCGCGAACGCATCCATTCCGTGAATCACCAAGTCGCCCATGCGAATGCCTTGGTAACCGGAAAAGGTGGTTGCTTCTGTGAAACCGCGAAGTCGGCGGTTCTTGCGTAGCGTCACCATCCCATCACGGAAACAGGTTACTACTTCGTCTTCAGGGCGCACCTCACGCTGCATCTTCGTAAAAAGCCGCTTTGCTCGCTCGGTCTTCCATGTGACCGGAAGCTCGGGAGACCAAGGGATGCCCGACTCCTTGTATTCTGGATAAGGTTTCAGATCCGCGATCATGCGGCACCTTCCTTCCGGTTGGGTCGCCCTTTCAGGGCTTTGGTATTCGGGCGGTCTATCGACCCAGGGCGTTGCCCTGGGCTGGGATGAGGCCGCCCCGTTGGGGTTTTGGAGCCGGCTTGTTCTTGCGCCCCAAAGGGGCAATGCCATACCAGCCCAGGGCATCGCCCTGGGTTAGCAATGGAAAATGGATTGAGCCCTGAAGGGGCGTTCCAAAACCGACCGCCGCCTTTAGGTCGCCCCTTCAGGGCTCCGGTATCTTGACGGGCACCACACCTAGGGCGTTGCCCTAGGCTGGCTTGAGGTCGCCCCGTTGGGGCTTTGGACGAAGGTTCGCTCATGGTCGGCAGAGTTGAATATGGGAGCGATTTTGCCGCATGTTGAAGGCAGCCTTCAATATAACCCAAGCGCTTGGGTATGTAACAGGCAGCATGCAATAAGGAGTCATGCCGTGGCTCCTTTCGTAATTTCGCTGAGCAGGCCCTCGGTTTCCTTTTCCAATTCATCCTCATGCGGGGCGCACAATAGGTAGAACTCATGCAGCTTGGCACGGAGCAGGGCTTTGTCCGGGAGCAGGGTTTCATACTCCGCGATCAAGGCCGGAGATAGCGAGCGGCTCAGGGCATACTCGACGACTTCCTGATCCTTGGTGGCGCAGAGCAGCAGTCCGATGGACGGATTTTCGTGGGGCTTGCGGTGATCGCGGTCGAGCGCTTCGAGGTAGAAATTGAGTTTGCCGAGATCCTCCGGGCGGAACTCGCGGATCTTGAGTTCGATGGCGATGAGGCAGTTCAGCCCGCGATGGAAGAAAAGCAGGTCGAGCGCGAAATCCTGCCCACCGACCTGAATGGGATGCTCGGAGCCGATGAAGCAGAAATCCCGGCCCAGCTCGGTGATGAAGCGACCGAGATTGCGCAACAGCCCGGCGTGAAGATCCGCCTCGGAATGCTCGGCGGGGAGGCCGAGGAATTCGAGGGAGTAGATGTCTTTGAAGATGTTGGCAGCATCCGGATGCAATTGTTGCAGTGCTGCCGCGACTTTTGGCGGGTTCATGACGGCGCGTTCGAACAAGGCCACTCGCATCTGGCGTTCGAGTTCGCGCTTGGTCCATTTTTCCCGGATCGCCATGCGGACATAGAACTCGCGTTCCTCTTCGCGCCGGGACTGACTGAGGATGATCAAATTGTGAGTCCACGGCAATTGTCTCACCAGTGGTGAGACAATTGGATTTGCCCGGTAGGTTTCGTAGAATTGCCTCATCCTAAACAGATTGGGGCGGGCAAAACCCCTCAATCCCGGCTGTGTTCGGGCAAGAAAACGGGCGAGGTCATCCACCACCCTGTCGCCCCATTCGGCGGTTTCCAGCTTATGGCTGATATACTCACCCACTTGCCAGTAAAGCGTAACCAGCTCGCTATTGACGGCCTGATAAGCCCGCTGCTATCGGAAAGTAGAATCAGGTGAGTTGTTGGGATTGATTGAGCCAAAATTTGATTAGGTTTGACGGACAGAGAATCCGGCCATTTCGGCCGGATCAATATCGTCCTGATAGGTGAAAGGCGAGTCTTCATCAGGCCTGTCGGCGATTTCATCCTCTTCGATGGTCCTCACCTGACTCCGGCCGATCTGGTCATTGACGGTGAATTTGATTCCCCATCCATCTTAAAACTCGTGGAATGGGTCGTCAGATAGAGGCATCACATAGAATTTCAGGAATATGCGGACATCGGAAATCGCCTTGCGGTCATTCACGTCGCCGCGGCGTTGGGTCAGGCGGTTGCCCGTTCCAAGGTCGCCGAGGATCTGGAGAAGCCGGGTTGGGTGCCTGCCGTGCCGCAACCTGATGTTCATGTCAGACCAGGGCCGGGTGCGTTCCTCACTGTGAATCCGGCAGCGCAGGCCTTCGAGCTCGATGGACAGCATGAGGTCTTTCCAGCTTCAGTCTGCCTTTGGCGTGAACATCGGCGGCACGGATTTCTTTTCCGTGCCCCGGATTTTGCTGAGGGCGGGAGCGATGTCGGTCATGATGTTGAAGGAGGGTAGTGGAGCGGGTGGCGGGTCATTCCGTCACCCTCAGGCTTTTTTGCT
>JBIPND010000019.1:0-14177 GCA_044374015.1 Luteolibacter sp.
GCGACCGGCCTCAGCCGCCACCGCTTCCATCGCCGCCTCCCGCAGCCGCGGCGAGAGCGTGTCGGCATTTCCCTCCTGATCCTGGAGTTCGATGACCCCGAGCAGGCGGTCTCCAAGGCCCGGGTAGCGCTTTGCGATCAAGCGCGCCAGCTGGGTTTCCCGCCGCTGCCGCCAGACCCAGCGATGCAACCAGTAAGGCGCGAAAACCGCGAACAACGAAATGCCCCCGAGCAAAATCCCCAGCCGCACCACGCCCGGCGTTTGAAAAACCCGATCCAACCCGTAAACCAGCAGGAACGAAAACAGCAGCCCGATCAATCCGGCCGCAATCGCCTCCATGATTTTCACCCGCCACAAATGCCGCCGGAAATCATCCAGCTGGAGCCGGAGAGCCTCGGGGATAGCGGCCTTGGATGATGGGTGGGATGAGGGCAACATGGGAAAAATACGCGAAAATCGAATACCGCGGCGGATGAGAGAAACTTCCAGAACTTCAGCGCCGCTTCCAGCGGATTCTCGCCGAGAATCGCGATCCCCACAAGGTGGTTTTCACGCCCGCGCTTCCAGCCGCTGGTAAATCCGCGCTAGCAACTTTTCCGCGCGGGGCATTGCCGCGCCCGCCGCCCTCGCGCGTTTGAGCGGTTCTTCCCAAATCGGCTCCACCTCGACTTCCCGGCCAGCCAGGAAATCGATCATGCTCGAAGTCCGGTAAGCCCCCATCGGCCGGGTGCGCTCGATGTTCGCCTCGATCAGCTCATCTTCCAAATCCAGCCCTTCCGCCCGCGCGGCCCGCACCACCTCGGTCATCAAGGTGCGGATCTCGTTTTCCATCCCGTCTTGTGCCAGCAGCATGTCGGTGGTCACGCCGCCTTCCGCCACCGACAGCCCGTTGAACGGAATGTTCCAAATCAGCTTCTCCCATTGCGCCTTGCGCAGGTCCTCCACCGCGAACGCCTGGATTTTCGCCGCTTGAAACCGCTTTGAAATCTCCGCCGCACGTCCGGCCGCGCCCGCTTGCCACTCGCCGATCGACACCCGCCCGCCGCCGGAATGGCTGACGAGTCCCGGGGCCAGACGGTTGATGCAGACGAAACAAAGCCCGCCCAGCACCCGCTCCGGGCCGGTGATTTCGGCGATGCTCTCGCAGTTTCCCAAACCATTCTGAAGTGTCAGAACCTGGGTATTCGCATGAAGCAGCGGCGGCAAAATTTCAGCCAACCGGTCGTTCGCCGTCGCCTTCCACGCCACGATCACCAAATCGACCGGCCCGATTTCCGCCGCCGTCCGGAATGCCTTCACCTCCGGCAATTCGAAATCCCCGTGGCAGCTCTCCACCTTCAATCCACCTTTGGAAATCCCCTCAAAATCCCCGCGCATCAAAAACCGCACGTCCTCACCCGCCGCCGCCAACCGCCCGCCATAATACAGCCCGATCGCTCCCGAGCCCACGACCGCCACGCTTCGAAAGGTCCAGTTTTCCCGCAAATCACTCATCTTTGAAAGCTTCAGCCCGCCGCCCGTCGATGCAGCGGGTCAGCCAGCGCACCAGTTTTTCGGCCTCCTCGGACTCGTTGCGCATCGATGTCAGCGCCGCCCAATCGAGGTGCGGGCGGGACTTCGGCGCGGAAATCCGGTTGAACTCCAGCCGCGCCATGATCGCTTCAGTTTCGCGCGGGTGCGCATTCAAAATATTCGCCGGCCGCGGCAAATCCTCCAACGCCTCGGCGGTCAGACCGAACGACGTCACGCCCACGCCAAAAGTCGCACTCAAACGGCGGAGACCGTCGGCCAGCGCCTCATCCTCGATCGGCGCGGCATAAACCAGCTCCCCGCCCTGGGCCCACATCGAAACGGCCAGGGTTTGGAAAAAATCCTCGCGGTAAGTTTGCAGCGACGGCTGGATCCGCAAACGCGCCGCATGCAGCCGGAACGGAGCGATCCCTAACCGTTGCTTGAATGCGAGCATCGTTTCATCCAGCGACATCTCCTCGTCCGGCGAGCCGCCGGTCTCCCAATCGACCAGCACCAGCTCGGGATATTTCCACAAATTGCTGATCGGCGACTCCCTGCCGAACGCCTGCCGGAAGGCGAAGGGAAAGCGCCCGTTGATTTCAAAATAACGGGTCACCACCGCGCGGAACTTGCGGATCCGCAGCATCGTCCCGTCCACCATCTCGGAGTCCGCATGATTGAGGTCGTCGAGCCGTCCCTGCGTCAGCGCCAACAACTCCTGCGCCCCTGATAGAGCGGGCAGCGGCGCGCTGCGCCGATAGTATCCCTGGCCCTTTTCCACCTTCGCAATCGGCGAGGCGGGATCGCAGGACATGATCGAAAAATGATAGCGCAGCGAGGCGTCCGAGTAATTGCCGGTCAACTGCAGCCGCGTCAGCCGGATTAGCTCGGTCCCCTTGATTGAGTCGGCGGGGTTTCCCGGCAGAAGGGTGGGAAGAATATCGGTTAGCTGCTTTCGAAGACTCATGTGGGATCGGGACGATTCTCGCGTTGGGGCCATCCAATTCACCCGCCCCCGGATCATCAAGCCCCAAAAAATCAGATTTTAAAAATTAACCGCCGCTCGCGGCGCTTTTTTGAAGGAAACCCGGGCAAAGCTTGTCGAACCCCGCAATCCCACCATCCTCCACCCATGAATTTCAAATCAGTTCTCGTCGCCGCGGCGCTCCTCGCCACCGCCCACGCCCAACAACCCGACGCCAACGCCATCCTCGAGGGCGCGCGCTTGTCCGCCACTCTCACCCAGCTGGATAAAAGCGAGCCGCTCCAAGGCAACCTCACCAAGGGCGGGAAAAAAATCCCCATCGCCTTGTTCCTCGACGGCAAAAACATCCAATTCCAGTTTAGTGAAAACAACGCATGGCGCGTCTTCCACATGCGCCTCGCCGATGATAGATACGACCTGTTTGAAATGATCGACGGCAAGACCCACGATTTCCCCGCCAACAAACTCGTCGAACCCATCGCCGGCACCGACCTGACCTACGAAGACCTCGCGCTGCGCTTTTTCTACTGGCCCAACCCGAAACTCGAAGGCGAGGAGAACGTCGGCGGTCAGCCCTGTTATAAACTCCGGATCGACAAACCCAAGGGCAGCTCCGGCCGCTACGAAGTCGTTTACGTCTGGGTCCACCGCAAGTTCGGTGCCTTCATGAAAATCCGCGGCCACGACAAAAGCGGCGGCCTCGTCAAGGAGTTCCAAGTCGAGGACATCATGAAAGTTGGCGACAACGTCTGGACCCTGCGGAAAATGCAGGTGGCCACCCACGACCCATCCAACTACCGCCGCATCGCCATCACCGACCTCGTTTTCGACGCCCCGAAAAAACTCGCCCCACGCGGCCTGCGCTAACCGAAGCGCACCTCCACGTCCCGCCATGTGGATCGATTCTCACAACCACCTGCATGACCCGCGCCTGGGCGAATCGGCACCGCTGATCGCCGCCATGCGCGCCGCCGGCGTCGGCCGATGCATCGTCAACGCCACCCGCGAGGACGATTGGGCGGACGTCGAAAAACTTGCTGCCCGCGAGCCGGATTTCATCCTCCCCGCCTTCGGCATCCACCCCTGGCACGCCCACACCGCCGGCAGCGGCTGGCAGGAAAAACTCCGCCGCCTGCTGGAAAAACACCCGCAAGCCTCCATCGGCGAGTGCGGCTTGGACCAATGGATTTCCCGACCCGCGATTGACATCCAGCGTCCGGTCTTTCTCGATCAACTGCGCCTCGCCCGCGAGCTCGACCGCCCGCTCACCATCCATTGCCTCAAAGCCTGGGGCGCGTTGTTCGAGGCCTTTGCCGAATCTCCCCCACCCCCGCGGTTTCTAATGCATTCGTTCGGCGGCTCGATCGAAACCGCCCGCCGCCTTATTCCGTTAGGCGCGTATTTTTCATTCTCCGGTTATTTTCTATCCGACCGCAAAGCCGCCGTGCTCGACGTCTTCCGCCAGCTCCCGCCCGCCCGGATTCTGTTGGAAACCGACGCGCCCGACATGTTGCCGCCGCCGGATTTCATCACCCACCCGCTCCCGGAAAAACACAACCACCCCGCCAATCTCGCCAGCATCGGCCGCGCCCTCGCCGCCGCCCTCGGCATCGACCCACAGCGCCTCGCCGAACTAACCACGGAGAACTCAACCCGCTGTTTTCGCGCCTAGCCTTGGACTGCGGTAATGGATGCCAGACGCCGCGCCTCATCCGCCGCACCAGATGTCGTCGAAGGTGAAGAGGATCGCGTCCTGCACTGCTCCGGCGGAGGGATTGCGGATCAGGCCGCTGCAATCGCACCCCCGGAAGTCGTAGGGCTCGTGACTGCTGTCGAGAATCTGCGGTGATCCCCAGCGCCCCGTGTTCAGGATTTCCGGCTTCCGCCGCCCGCCTTGCGGACGCCCGCGAGGATCACTTTGATCCCGCAGGCCTCCAGCCGCGCGACCAGATCCGGCGGCGCGGCCTCGTCGGTCACCAGGATGTCAATCTCCGAGGCCGAGGCAAAGCAGTAGGAACTCCGGGCCCCCAGCTTGGTGCTGTCGGCCAGAATGATGACGCGGTCCACCCGCCCGATGAGCCGCTCCTTGAGGACCCCGTGGCCGTGGTTTAAATCCATCGCCCCGCGCTCCGGGTCGAGCGCGTCCACTCCCAGAAACGCACTCCGGATGACAAAGCGCCGGGAAGCGTCCTCCGCCATCGCCCCGGTGTAACTTCGCGACTGGTTCTCGTAGGTCCCGCCCGTGCAGACCAAGGTGAGATCGGCGCGGGAGGCGAGAGTCACCACGATGTGGTGCGCGTTGGTCACCACCGTCATCGGGATCGGCGGCAGATGGTCCGCCAGCCGCAGCGTGGTGGAGCTGGCGTCGAGAAAAATAGTTTCCCGCGGTGAAATCAAATCCGCCGCAGCGATCGCGATCAGATTTTTCTCACGCTCGTTGACCGCGGTGCGCTCCGGCAGCGGAAGATCCGAGCGCTCCGCCGCCAGCCGGGACGCCCCGCCGTGCTTGCGCACCAGCCGCCCAAGCTGCTCCAGCGCGCTCAGATCCTTGCGGATCGTCTCGTCGGAGACCCCAAACACCTCGACCAGCTCGAAGGTTTTCACGAAACCCTGAGCTTGAAGTTGCTGGAGAATCTGGCGCTGGCGTTCGGTGACAAGCATTGGGTTGTCGTTGGTTAAACTATTTTCCCAACCAAGTCCAAGCCTTTGACTTGGATTTCCAAGATAAGAATTGGCTTCGGCATGGGAAATGCCCTCAAACCGCCCGAAGTTACGTTCCGACTTGGCATTCAGAGGCAACCCCCAAGCAGTAACTCATTCATAATGAATTGTTTTCCGTGGTAATACCGAAAACGCGCTCTAGTTTGAGAGGTCCAGTCCTTCAAGCTGACCCTGACTCCGGAGACCCTAAACCAAGTATCCACCATCAAAAACCCATGAAATCCAAATTTGCATAGCCAATTCGATCTAAAAAACCATGAACCCTTATCTCGCTGAATTTGTCGGAACCGCCATTCTGATCCTCCTAGGCAATGGAGTGGTCGCCAACGTCGTTCTCCATCAAAGCAAAGGCCACAACGGCGGATGGATGGTCATCTCCGCCGGCTGGGGCCTCGGTGTAGCCATCGCCGTTTACTCGGTCGGCCGGATCTCCGGTGCCCACATCAACCCAGCCGTGACCGTGGCGCTGGCCGTCATCGGCGATTTCAACTGGGCATTGGTCCCAGGGTATGTGGCGGCGCAAATCGCCGGCGCGGCCACCGGCGCCACGCTCGTCTGGCTCACTTACCTCGCTCACTGGGGCGTCACCGATGACACCGGCGGCAAGCTCGCCTGCTTTTCCACCGCGCCCGCCGTGCGGAAAATCGGACCGGCTTTCATCACCGAGTTCATCGGCACCGCCATGCTGGTGTTCGGCGTGCTGGCGATCGGGAAAATCGGTGCCGGCGTGCCAGCCGCCGAGTTGGCCGCCCTAGGCGAGAATGTCCCCGCCTCCCTCGCCGGGACGGTCGCCACCTGGTGGAGCCCGATGCTGGTCGGCCTGCTGGTCATCTCGCTCGGCCTCTCGCTCGGCGGGCCGACCGGCTACGCCATCAATCCAGCCCGCGATCTCGGCCCCCGCATCGCCCATCAACTGCTGCCGATCGCCGGCAAGGGCTCGTCGGACTGGAGCTACGCCTGGGTGCCGGTCGTCGCCCCGCTCGTCGGCGGCACCGGCGGCGCGCTGCTCTACCGAAGCTTGTTCCACGCCTGAAACGCCACCCCATGAAACCCCAACCCGAAAAAACCATGATCTCCGAAAAATACATCCTCGCCCTCGACCAGGGCACGACCAGCTCACGCTCGGTCATCCTGAACCACGCCGGCGAGGTCGTCTCCGCGAGCCAGCGGGAATTCCAGCAGATCTATCCGAAGCCCGGCTGGGTCGAGCACGACCCGATGGAAATCTGGGCCACCCAGTCCGCCACCGAGGCGGAAGCGCTCGGCAAGGCCGACCTGCGGCACCACGACCTCGCCGCCATCGGCATCACCAACCAGCGCGAGACCACCGTCGTCTGGGATAAAAACACCGGCAAGCCGGTTTACAACGCCATCGTCTGGCAAGACCGGCGGACCGCGGACTATTGCGCCAGACTCAAGGCGGAGGGGCTGGAGGCGAAATTCACCGCGAAAACCGGACTCCGGCTCGACCCGTATTTCTCCGGCACCAAGCTGCGCTGGATCCTCAAGCACGTCGACGGCGTCCGCGCCGGAGCCGAAGCCGGCGACCTGCTGTTTGGCACCATTGACAGCTGGCTGGTCTGGAAACTCACCGGCGGCAAGGTCCACGTCACCGATGCCACCAACGCCTCCCGCACCCTGATTTACAACATCCATGAGGGCGACTGGGACGACGAGCTTCTCGAAATCCTCGACATTCCCCGCATCATGCTGCCCGAGGTGAAAGGCAGCAGCGAAGTTTACGGCCACACCACCAAGCAGGTCCCGATCGCCGGCATCGCCGGCGACCAGCACGCCGCACTTTTCGGCCAGGCCTGCTTTGAGCCCGGCATGGCGAAAAACACCTACGGCACCGGTTGCTTCTTGCTGATGCACACCGGCGAAAAGGCGATCGCCTCCAAGAACAACCTGCTGACCACCGTCGCCTGGAAAATCAACGGCACGACCGAATACGCCCTCGAAGGCTCGATTTTCATGGGCGGCGCGGTGGTGCAATGGCTGCGCGACGAGATGAAACTGGTCGCATCTGCGGAGGAATGCAGCCGCCTGGCCGCTTCCGTGCCGGACGCCGGCGGCATGTATCTGGTGCCCGCCTTCGCCGGTCTCGGCGCACCGTATTGGGACCCCTACGCCCGCGGTGCCTGCGTCGGCATGACGCGCGGCACCAACCGCGCGCACTTCTGCCGCGCCGCGCTGGAAGCCATCGCATTCCAGAGCGCGGAGCTGGCCGAGTGCATGACCAAGGATAGCGGGATCGCCATCAAGGAGCTCCGCGTCGATGGCGGCGCGTCGTGCAGTCTGCCGCTCATGCAGTTCCAGGCCGACTTGCTCAATGTCAACGTCGTCCGTCCCGAAAATGTCGAAACCACCGCCATGGGAGCCGCCTATCTGGCAGGTCTTGCGGTCGGTTTCTGGGAGAGCAAGGAAGACATCGTCGCCCGCTGGAAGGCAGGCGCACACTTCAAGCCCGAACGCCCGGCCGCCGAAATGGACGCCTTGGCCGCCGGTTGGAAACGCGCCGTCGAACGCGCCAAAGAATGGGAATTACCTGAAAAAGAATCATGAAACGCGAACAATCACTCAATCACATCCACCACGCCTCCGAACCTTATGACTTCTGCATCGTCGGCGGCGGCGCGACCGGCCTCGGCGCCGCGGTGGATGCCGCCTCGCGCGGCCACTCGGTCGTCTTGCTCGAGCAGGCGGACTTCGCCAAAGGCACCTCCTCGCGCTCGACCAAGCTGGTCCACGGCGGCGTCCGCTACCTCCAGCAGGGCAATATCTCGCTGGTCCTCGAAGCCCTCCGCGAGCGTGGCCGGCTCACCAGAAACGCGCCGCACCTCGTGCACGACCTGTCCTTCGTGATTCCGAACTACAGCTGGTGGGAAGGCCCCTTCTACGGCATCGGCATGAAAGTCTATGACCAGCTCGCAGGCAAACTCGGCCTCGGTCCCAGCCGGCTGCTCTCCAAGGAAGAGACACTGAAGCGAATCCCCACCGTCGAAACCGCAAACCTAACCGGCAGCGTGATGTATCACGACGGCCAGTTCGACGACTCGCGCCTCGCCGTCAACCTCGCCCAGACCGCCGCCGGCCTTGGCGCGAGGGTGGTGAACTATGCGAAATGCACCGGCCTGCTGAAAACCGACGGCCTGGTCAGCGGCGTCGAGGCCGAGGACATGGAAACCGGGGAGAAATTCCAGGTCCACGCCCGCTGCGTGATCAACGCCACCGGGATTTTCGTCGATGAACTCCGCAGCAAGGACGACCAAGGCACCAAGCCAATGGTCACCGTCAGCCAGGGAATCCACATCGTTTTGCCAAAGGAATTCCTGCCCGGAAACTCGGCCATCATGGTGCCCAAGACCGCCGACGGCCGCGTTCTGTTCGCGGTGCCGTGGCACGATTGCGTGGTCGTCGGCACCACCGACACGCCGCTGCTGGAAAAATCCCTGGAGCCGCGTGCCCTGGCTTCCGAGGTGGAATTTGTCATGGAACACGCGGCCAAATACCTCACCAAGGATCCGCAGCCCTCGGACGTGCTGAGCATTTTCGCCGGACTCCGGCCGCTGGTCGGCGCGGGCGACAGCACTGACACCGCCGCGATTTCCCGCGACCACACCATCGTCGTGAGCAACAGCGGGCTCATCACCGTGACCGGCGGCAAGTGGACCACCTATCGAAAAATGGCCGAGGATGTCATCGACCAGGCCGAGATGGTTTCCGGAGTGGATCAAAAACGCTGCGAGACCGAGACCCTGCAAATCCATGGCTGGTCGCGCAGCGAAGTTCCGGAAGTCAACCTCAGGCCCTATGGCGCCGACGCCGCAAAGATCCGCGCCCTCAACCAGGCGGAGCAAATCCACCCGCAACTGAGCCTCACCGTCGGCGAGGTCCGCTGGCATGTGCGCGAGGAAATGGCGCGGACCGTCGAGGACGTCCTCGCCCGCCGCTGTCGTGGCCTGCTGCTCAACGCCCGCGCCAGCATCGAGTGCGCCCCGGCCGTGGCCCGCATCATGGCCGAAGAACTCGGCGCGGATGAATCATGGATCGCCCGCCAGATCGAGACCTACGAGACCCTCGCCCGCGGCTACGTCTTCGGCGATCCGGCGAGCCTCGGTGGTTAGACGGCAGCATGCTGCGAAGCGCCACCCCATGGAGTGCGGTGGGAAACGAAGCGCCACACCGCTTTGGATTGATGCGGCATGGGCTCCACCAGTCCCGCACCACCCGGCCGTGTCGAACACTTGGACTGCGGCAGCCTGCTCTGATCCTTATGCACATCATCCGCCGGGGCCAAACTCCAGGACCCGGCACTGCGTGCCGGGCTGGGATGAAAGGTCCCGTTGGGACCGAAGATTCCTCCGAACTTATGGGAAATGAATATCAAGATCAGGCCGCTGGCTTGGGCTGAGGAATGGCGCGCCGTTGGCGCTGGTGAGAGTCGGATAAATTATCCAACCTCAGACATCTTGATCCGGTTGGCAAATGATCTGGCGAAAATCGGATGCAAGGTGGGTGAGTTTCTCTCCCAAGTGAGCATGGGATCCATCCCGCTCGAAACGCGGGCGGAACCGGTGGATCCACGCCGAACGGCCCGCCTTTGTGATTGGAGCCCTTCACGGAGATTCCATGGCTTTGATCCGGTAGAAAAAGGTGGGCGCGTCCGCCGCATTCACGGTTAGGGTGACTTCTTCGTAATCCCCCATGCGGACGACTGAAACAATCTGATATTGCGCATCGCCGGGGCCTTGGATGAGATCGGTATTGATTTCGGATAGATCCTTGTTGCCCTGGTGCGTCCAAACGATGCCCGGTGCGAGGGACCTCCTGAATGTAACTTGAAACTCGCCATTCGCGGTTGAGAGCTGGAGTGGTTCGGATTGTGAGCCGGGTTGTTTGGGATTTGTGGCAAACAGATATTCCTCAAAATCCGTGATTGAATCTTTGTCAAAATCGCTGGTATAACTAGCAGGGATGATTCCCTGGTCGCTGGCCCAGACGGCGTAGGGTGAACCTGTGGAGCGGGTGGTTTCGGTGCCGGTTCCGGAATCAGGGCTGCTGCCCGCCAGATTCACCGCGCGGACTCGGAAGTAATAGGTGGCAGCGGGATCCAAGCTGCTGACGGCGCGGTAGGAATGATTCCCGACCGAAAGGTCCTGGTATCCATTGACAAAGGCCGGGGCTGCCGTGGAGGTTACAGTGACGTCGTCGAGATACCAGGTGTTGAAGCTTGATTCGAAGCGGAAGCGGACATGGGAAACATCGTCAAGCTTGGGTGAACCGGTGAGGCTGATGGTCTTGAGGGTCAGTGTTTCGGATACGGCGAAGGAACCCAGTGGCAGCCAGGTGCCGTTGTTGATCGAGTAGGAGACGGTGGCTGTCTTTCCGTTTCCGGCACCACTGGAATCCACGTAGAAACTGAGGTTGCTTGGAAAGTTGACTGCCGGGGTGATCAGGGTGTCTGCCGACCCGAGTGCCCGGCAATTCGAGGCGCTGCGGTAATGGCTCGCCAGCGTGTCATTGGTTGTTCCCCCATCTGTCCAAGTGGCTGGGACCAATGAACTCGCATCAAAATTCTCGGATAGAAGAGTGCTGGAGCTTCCTGAAAAGGTCGGGCTTTCGGAGACATCAAGCCGATAGTCCGTGGCATCTGGAACCTGATTCCAAGTGACGGTGAAGCCTGCCGAATGGGGATAACAGGTCGTGCCGAGCACGGGTGCGGCGGGTAAGGAGCCGGTGTCAGGCAGTGTGGTGAGGACGAGCGAGGGGACTGTGTCGTTGGTTTTGTAATTGATGGAAGTCCCACTTGAATACGGGAAGATCTTGAAATGATAGGTGGTCTCGGCGGGCAGCGCGGTGAAGGCTGCGGTTTGCTGGCCGCTAGGGATCAGGAGGGTGGCGCTACCATCGGATAGATCGGTGTCCGAGGTCTCCACCACCCCATCGATGGGAGCGAGGATGGTGGGATTTGTGCTGGCCTTGATCAGGTATCCGTTCGCACCCGGTGGCGTGACGGATTCCGTCCAACTCAGGCTGATCGATGTCGTGGTTGGATTTCCTGTGAAATTCGTGACATGCGCCCCCGGCTCGGCAGGACCGGTGCCGGTGGGGATTTGAAAATCACGAATGACAGCCATGTGCTGCATGCCGCTGGCGTTGCTGTCTCCGACGAGCACGGGGCTTGCGGCGGAAAGCGGAGTAAACACCCGACTGTCGAATACCAGCCCGTCCGGGTAGGTGAAGCTGTGGCCACTGATGACAACGGCGGTTTCCAAAGCATTTAAATCCGGATCGGGCAGCACTTGGTCGTAAGGACTGTTCCGGGATGCGTTGGTCCCGGTAGCGCCATTCTGATCGTCTGGCCGGCCGCTGGTGTTGACGATGCTGGAGAGGGTGCCCAGCGCGGATTCCGTAAAACTGTTGGTATTGAAGTCACCGCCGACAACGAGATAGTCGGTTGCGGGAATGTTGGCTTGAATGAAGCTGACCAAAGCCGTCGCCTGAGCGTTGCGCGCGGATGCGCTTGTGGTTAGAAAATGCACGCTCACCGCCCACAGGTCTTTGTCGCCGGGGATGTCGATCCTCGCCCATGCAAAGTCCCGGTTGCTGACCTGGGTGTCGATCCACTCTCCGGATTGGAGGATCGGATAGCGGCTGATCACTCCGTTAGGGATTTGCTCGTCGCCGCCCTCGCGGATGTAACTGAATTCCGGCCCGAAAGCGGTGTCCACAAAGCTGCGGAAATTCGTCGGGCTGTTGTTCAGGTAGTTGAACTCCTGGATGAGGACAATGTCCGGATCGAGTCCTTGGAAAATGCGGATTCCCTGGCCAGGGTCATAGGACTGGTTGTTTCCGCTGGTGATGTTCGCCACCATGATGCGGATCACCTCGTCCGCCGCAACGGACGAAGACGAAATCACCCAGGCTAAGGCGAGAATCAGGCGTGGAATGAATCGGCGGGTGAAGGTCATCGGGTGGATTTGCGGGATGCGGGTATCGAGCCATGACTCGGAGTTTTCCGTTTACCAGTCCAGAGTGTTGACAAGCGTGCCCGCTCGGCGGGCTTACCTGTTGTGACTCGCACGTGGGCGTTTCAGATGATCGGCCTGCTCGGGCCGCTCCGGGCCACCGTCGTCACGCGGGAGACACGACCTCAGCGGATCAGGAAATAAACCGCCACCGCGAAAAACCCGAACCAGACGCTCCACACCTGGGTCATGTTGAGCGCCCGCGCGCCGGAGGACTCCGATGGATCATCCGGGTGCCAGCCGAACAGATTTTCATATTTCACCGCCAGCCAAACGCCCAAGCCGGACCACGCGAGCAGAAAAAGGACGAGGGCGAGCTTGATGATAAGGGTCATGGGAAATCGGCGGTTTTGCGGCCGCAAGCAGAGAGTAGGGATGCCCGGTCGCGACTGACAACGCATTTCCCGATTTCGTAAACGATTGGGGGTGACCCGAAGCTCTGTGTCTTTTGCAGGATTCTTCGCGAAGCCGAGGTGGCCGGGGCTGACGAATCATCCAAAGCGGTGTGGCGCTTCGCTTCCCACCGCAGTCCAAAGGGGTGCCACTGCATGGAGTGCGGTGGCAGAGCGCAGCGGCGACACCGCTTTGGATTCTTCGCGAAGGCCAGGGAGCCGGTGCTGACGAATCATCCAAAGCGGTGTGGCGCTTCGCTTCCCACCGCAGTCCAAAGGGGCCGAATCCGGAATCCCTGAAACGAATCGGTTGCCAGCAGGCGCGATCCCGGTATGCTCCGCGCCCCGGCAAAAGATGCCGGTTTTCCCAAAATGAATCATCCCCATGTAGCGATCGTTGGTGCGACGGGTGCCGTCGGTGTCGAAATGCTCCTTTGCCTTGAGCAACGGAATTTTCCCCTCAGCAAGTTGAAGCTGCTCGCTTCCGCCCGTTCCGCCGGGAAAAAGATGACTTTCCGCGGCGAGGAAATCGTGGTGGAAGAGCTCACCCATGATTCGTTTGCGGACGTGGACATCGCCTTGTTCAGCGCCGGTGGCGGGATTTCCCTGGAATTCGGCCCGTCCGCTGCGGCGGCGGGTGCGGTGGTGATCGACAATTCGTCCGCCTTCCGGATGGACGCCGATGTGCCGTTGGTGGTGCCCGAAATCAACCCGGAAGCTGCGAAAAACCGCCCGCGTGGAATCATCGCAAATCCCAACTGCACCACCATCATCTCGCTGATGGCGCTCGCGCCGCTGCACGCGGCTTTCGGCCTGCGCTCGATCATCGCCTCGACCTATCAGGCGGTTTCCGGTTCGGGCGCGCAGGGCATCGTCGAGCTGGAGGAGCAGATGAAATCGATCCACGCCGGCGAGCCGGTGGCGCTCAAGGTTTATCCGCGCCAGATCGCTTTCAATGTGATCCCGCAGGTGGATTCGTTCACCGACAACGGCTACACCAAGGAGGAGATGAAAATGCTCAACGAAGGCCGGAAAATCATGAACCTGCCGGATCTGCGGGTTTCCTGCACCTGCGTGCGGGTGCCGGTTTACCGCTCGCACTCGGTGTCGATCACCGCGCAGTTCGAGCGCCCGGTGGACGCCGACGCCGCCCGCGCCGCTTACGCCGGCAAGCCGGGGGTGCAGGTCGTCGATGACATTGCGAACCGCGTTTTCCCGGTGCCTCTGGATACCACCGGCAAGGACGATTGCCTCGTCGGCCGGATCCGCAAGAACCTGGTGTTCGACAACGCGCTCGACTTGTGGGTGGTCGGCGACCAAGTCCGGAAAGGTGCCGCGCTCAATGCGGTGCAGATCGCGGAGATTCTTTGAAGTGATCAGTGATCAGTGATCAGTGATCAGTGATCAGGGGTCGGGGGTCGGGGGTCAGAAACCAGAGATCCGAAACCAGAGATCAGGGATCAGAGATATTCACGCCGCCATCTCCACTCTCCCACTCTCCCACTCTCCCACTCTCCCACTCTCCCACTCTCCCAC
>JBIPND010000020.1:0-14166 GCA_044374015.1 Luteolibacter sp.
TCCTCTTTGATGAATTTCCCCATGCGGTGGAACATCTCCCCCACCCGCTCGAAGAAGCCGGCGCGGTTCGAGGCGAACACGCCTAACAAGTTTCCCGCCGGATAGGTCACTTCGCGGCCGTCGGCGGCAAGGCCGAGGAAACTCGACTCGGCGTGTTTCGCGCGGATCACGGCGGCCTCGGCTTGGAGTTTGTCAAACGACGTCTGGAGCTCGGCGCGGCGGGCGGCCGCAACCTCGGATTGCACCGTGCCGGCTTTTTCCGCACGGCCGAGCGCCTCGAGCTCGCGGCTGATCGCTCCGATCTGCTTGCGCTCGATCACTAACAACTCCGCGCGAGCCTTGCGGCCGTCCTCGAGGATTTTTTCCAGCGCTTGTTCAAAACCGGCGGCGGACGCCTCGATCCGGCCGGTGGACGTCTGCAGTGCGACCGCGGTGACGATCGCTGGGCCGTATTCCAGGCGCTCGACCAACAGCAGCGACTCCGGCCGCGAGGTGGCCTTAATGGAATCGCGGTCGATGTATTTGAAAGCCTCGCCATTGAGGTCCTTGTTGCCGCGGAAGACCTGGATCTCCTCGTGAATCACACCCGCGGCATCCTTGCGCTCGCTTTTCTGGGTAACGTAGCCGGCGATTTTTTCGAGGGTTTCACCTTGTCTAACTTCCATCAGATCGATCCGCCGCGGCCAGAATGACGAGGTGCCCTTGACGAAAATCAGCAGGAACAAGCCCAGGGCCATCGCCACGCCGAAGGCCAGCCCGGCGGCGGTTAGCCAGACGAGCGGCTCACCGCGGCGGGAGCGGCCGGTGGTGGCGAAGGCGGATTTATCAGGTGCGGGCGACGACATGGATCAGACGATTTTATTGCGTTCACGCAGGCGCTGGCGCAGCACTTCGGCGAAGGTGTTCATCACAAAAGTCATGCCGAACAGCACCACCGCGCCGAGGAACAAAGTCCGGTAGTGGGTGGAGCCAACGGGTGCTTCGGGCAGTTCGACGGCGATGTTGGCGGAGAGCGTGCGCATGCCGTTGAAGATGTTCCAATCGGTGACCGGCGTGTTGCCGGTGGCCATCACCATGATCATCGTTTCGCCGACGGCGCGGCCAAAGCCGATCATCAGCGCGGAGAAAATCCCGGATGAGGCGACCGGCAGCATCACCGTCCAAACCACCTGCCAGCGGTTCGCGCCGAGCGCGGAGGCGGCTGCGGTTAGAGATTTCGGAACGTTGGATAGCGCGTCCTCGGCGATGGTGAAAATCACCGGAATCACCGCGAAACCCATCATGAAACCGAGCACCAGCGAGTTCCGCTGCTCGAACGGAATCCCCATCGCCTGCGGCCACCAAAGGCGGAAATCGGCGATCTCCTTGCCGGTGGCGACATCCTTGTAAACGAACAACCAGCCTTCGATCACCGGACCGAGATGCCAGCCGAGCCAGCCTGCCAGGGCGATGAACGGGATCACCACCATCCACTCGCTGCCGTTTTCAAAACGGTTGCGGAAGGCGATGGGCAGGCGGCACCACAGGTAGCCGGTTAGAAGCGCGGTCAGCGGGAGGGCGAGGATCATCACCGCCACCGACGGCACCCGCGTTTCGAGGATCGGCGCGAGCCACAGGCCGGCGAGGAAGCCCAACACCACGGACGGCAGCGAGGACATGATTTCCATCACCGGCTTCACCACCCGCTTGACGGACAGCGGCAGGAAAGCCGCGGAAAATACCGCCGCTAACAACGCCACGGGGATGGAAAACAACAGCGCGTAAGCGGTGCCTTTGAGCGAACCGAAGATCAGCGGGATGAGCGAAAGCTTCGGTTCGAAGTCGTCGGAGCCACCGGTGGACTGCCACTGATAGATCGGTTTCGCGCCGCCTTCATACCAGACCTTGCCGAAGAAAGCGGTCCAGTTTGCCTCCGGGTGGGGATCGTGGATGGCGTAGCGGCGGGCCTCGCCATCGGCGGCGGCGGCGATGAAATGTTCACCCTTGGCATCCAGCACCGCGATCGCCGGATCGATGTCGAGCGTTCCTTCCCAACGGACGACGCCGGAGGTGCTGTGGCGGATGGATAGATCGCGGCCGGAGCCGGTGAGGAAGGTGCGGTTGCGCTGGCTGGCGGCGAAAATCACCTCGCCCGCGCCGAGGTCGGGGAATTTCTGGGTCTCGCCGAACAAGCGCTCGCCATCCTCCTGCGGGCGGAACAGGCTCCATTGTTCCTGCTGGCCGTCGGAGCCGGTTAGAACGACGGAAACCCCGCCGAAGAGGAAATCCATCTGCCGCGGAGCGACGCCGTCGAAGGGCTTGAAGGACTGGCGTTTCGAAACCCCGTTAGTATCCGCTAGGAAATAATCCACCTCGCCATTGGCGCAGGCGACGAGCACCAGCGCGCCGTTTTGCGAAGCGCGGACCAGCGTGGCTTCCGCTCCGAGATCGGCGGTGATATCGGCTTCTCCCAGCGGCGAAAGTTTGCCCTTGCCCACCAGGCCGCGCTTCATCGCGAGGCGCAGCACGTGGACGTTGGAGGCGGGCCCGGAGCCGCGTTTGGCGATGATCACGCGGCCGGCGCCGGAGTCTCCGTAACTCACGGCGGTGACCGGACCCGCGCCTTTTTCCAGCGAAAACCACGGTTCCGGGGTGATCGAGGGTTCGACGGTGGATTTCCCGTCGCTGCCGAATTTCCGATCGTATTCGACCAAAAACGAACCCACCCGCCCGTCCGCGAGTCCGAGGGCGATGCGGCGGTGGACGGTGTCGTAGGCGTAGGCGGTGATTTCCAACCCGGCCAGACCGGGCACTTCGATTTCGCGCCGCTGGGAGTTGAGGGTGCTGGCGAACACCACTTTGTTAGAGCCATCATAGAAAAACGGCAGCTCGCCCCATTCATCGACGCCGATGACTGCGGGGCGGGTGCCCTTTTCGATTTTGCCGGCCGGCTCCACATGCGCGGACTTGAACAGCGGGATCACTTCCTTGCCGATGAAGTAAAAAATCCCGAACACCGCCACGATCACGCTGATCCCGCCGAAGCGGATCGCCCAGCCCATGAAGCGGTCGAACCACAAAGTGGAGCGCGAAACCTCGAAGCGTTTGGGATCTGGGGATTTTGGCAATTCCGGCATGTTAGAAGGAAATCGTCGGCTGCACAGAAGCGGCCCGGGCGAAGCTAGTCGGCCATCCGGCGGATGGGCAAGCCTCGCAATCGCGGACCGCTGGATTGTTTGAGCGGATTACTTGGACAGCGAGTCGACGACCTCGGCCGCCACTTCAGCAGGCATCGGGAAGTATCCGTCTTTTTCAACAATCGCCTGACCTTCTTGGGTGAGCACGAACTTGATGAATTCCAAAGTCAGCTTGTCGAGCGGTTGGCCGGGCTTCTTGTTGACGTAAACCAGCAGGAACCGCGCGAGCGGATAGTCGCCGCTGAGGGCGTTGTCGTAGCTGGCTTCATAGAATTTCCCGTCAGCGCCCGAGACCGGCAGGGCGCGGACGCCCGATGTTTTATAACCGATGCCGGAATAACCGATGGCATAGGGATCTGCGCCGATGCCTTGAACGACTGCGGAAGAACCGGGTTGCTCTTTCACCGTGGGCTTGAAATCCCCTTTGGCGAGCGCGTGTTCTTGGAAAAACCCGTAGGTGCCGGAGGCGGAGTTCCGGCCAAACAGCGAAATCGCGCGGCCCTTCCAAGCGTCCAGGCCGAGCTGGCCCCATTCCGTGATATCATCGCCACCCGTTTTGCGGGTCTTGGAGAAAATCGAGTCCACCTGTTTCATGGAAACACCTTCCAACGGATTGTCCTTGTGGGCGAAAACGGCGAGCGCATCGATGGCGAGCTTCACTTCGGTGGGCTTGTAACCGTGCTTTTTCTCGAACGCGTCGATTTCCTCCGCCTTCATCGGCCGGCTCATCGGGCCGATCTGGGCGGTGCCTTCGATCAGCGCCGGCGGCGCGGTGGACGAGCCCTTGCCCTCGATCTGCACGTTGACATTCGGATAGGCTTTTTTGAAACCTTCCGCCCACAGGGTCATCAGGTTGTTGAGGGTGTCGGAACCGATGGAATTGAGGTTGCCGGAAACGCCGCTGACCGCTGAATAGGTCGGCAAGGCGGGGTCGAGATGGGATTTTTCCTCAGCGAAGGCGGCCGTGGCCAAACCGAGGAGAACGAGAATTGAACTGGTTTTGGTTTTCATATTTCGGTGGAGTTGAGTGTGTGATGTGAACGGTTTGAAGGGGTCATTTTGAGCGGATTCCGACGACACCCTTGGCGTGACGATCTTGTCACAAACGGCGGGTCAGAAGCCTTGGAAGGTTACCAGCTGAGGCGCAAACCGGTGGTCCAGGCGAAGCCATCGAATTCCCCGCCATCGTCCGCATGATCCTGCATCGAGACGTATTGCAGACCGGTCTGGACCTTGAGTTTGTGGCCGTAGATGTAGTAGTTCAGGCCGAGGTAAGCTTCCTGATACTGGTCACCCTTGGTGCCTAACAAGGGCTCGGACTCATAACGGGCGAAGCGCACGCCATTTTCATTTTCGCTCTCAATGAACGAGTAGCGGAAAACGGCCTGGAGCTTTTCCGTGATGTTATAATATGGCATCAAGGTCAGGCCCCACATGTCCGACTGGCCGAGAAACCCGTCACCGGCGGCAAGGTCGCCGCGGAAGCCGAATGCGTCTTTTTCGTAACGGAAATTCAGCGAAACGATGTTCTGGAACGACCGGTTGGTGAACAGCGTGGGATCGGATGGCGTTTCCTCGTTGAATACGTAATCGAGCGCCAGGGCCGCCTCGTCGGCACCCATCATCTCGGAAAAATCGTAGCCGACCGTCGCCAGCCAGGAGGTTCCGCCGTCGAAGTTTCCGAACTCGCCGTCTTCGTCACCCTGGGAGAAGCCCCCCGCATTGTAGATCCACTTCCCGACTTGCCCGCCCACTGTGACGCCCGGGATGTATTCGTTGGTGAACCAGAGATTGTTGCTCAGATTGTTGCGGTCGATGGTGAGCAGCTCCTTGGATGAGGTCGACCCATCAAGGGTGAACGCCATGCCTTGTTTGCCGACCTTGATTCCGAATGCGTCGGAATGGTCCCACCCGACGTAGGCATCGGTTAGCCGCTGATAGAATGGGTCCACATCGGGATCGAAATCCGCTTCGATGTGGGCGGTGAAATTTTGGAACAAGGTGGCCTTGAAGCCCGCACGCAGACGGCGGGTGTTGAATTCTTCGTAGTCGAGGTCCTTCTCATCCACACCGGCCACGGCCGAGCCTTCGCCATCGATCAGCGCGTAATCGAGTTGGGCGCGGCCGGTGAAAGCGAGTTTCTGGAGGTAGGGATTCGACGAATCCTTGTAGAGCACGGCGGCATCGAACAAGGATTTGAACGCATCCGGAGAGCTGGCCGCGTCTTCGGCCTGTGTGACAACGGCCAGGCTGAGTGACGACATCGTCACCGATGCCACGAGTCGGGTTTTTTTGTACATGTTTTTCATGTTGAGTGATTTGCAGGATATGACGCAGCCCTTGGCGGATGCGATGTGAGGAAATTGTCACAATCCGCCGGTCCGACTAGGAGACTTGTGTGACAAAAATGTCACGTTTTGTCACATTCGGAAAAAACCCCAGGCGCGGCGGAGCGAAGCCGATGCCCCAAAAAGTTTGCATTTCCCAGCCAGCGGCGCATAGACCTTGCCGCGCAAGGATTGGCCCTAAAAGGCCATGAACGCCGCCACCCAGAAACATGAGCGGAACCCTGAAACGTGAGCTTGGATTGTTAGACGCCGTCGGGATCGGCCTGGGTGCGGTGATGGGGGCGGGAATTTTCGTGGTCACCGGCGTGGCCGCAGGCACGGCCGGACCGGCGTTTCTCATCGGGCTGGCGGTGGCGGGGGTGGCGGCGACTTTCAATGGCCTGAGTTCCGCGCAACTCGCCGCGCGCTACCCGCAATCCGGCGGCACCTATGAATATGGTTACATCCTGGTCAGTCCGACGGCCGGATTCGCCGCCGGCTGGATGTTTCTGGCCAGTAAAATCGCCGCCGCCGGCACCGTGGCGCTCGGATTCGGGCATTACGCCGCGGCGCTGGCTCCCGGAACCTCGCCTGTCGTGGCGGCGGCGGCGGCGGTGGTTTTCGTGACTGCCGCCAACCTGTTCGGGATCCAAAAGGCCGGGAAATTCAATCTTGCCATCGTCTCGCTCACCGTGGTTTCGCTGGTGACCTTCGTGGTCGCCGGGATCCCGTCGTTCGACTCGGGCAACCTCACACCCTTGGCCCCCCACGGCTGGCTGGGCGTGGCTGAGAGCAGCGCGTTGTTGTTTTTCGCCTACACCGGCTACGCCCGCCTCGCCACTCTCGGCGAGGAAGTCCGCGATCCGGCAGTCACCATTCCCAAGGCGATTCTAACCACCTTGGGGCTTTCATTTGTGATCTATCTGGCAGTCGGCACCGTCGCCGTCGGCAGCGTGGGTGCCGAGGCGCTGGCCGCAAGCCGCTCGCCGCTGGAGCGGGCCGCGGAAACCTTCGCGTTTCCCGCCGGCAGGCTGCTCGCGGTCGGCGCGGCCTCCGCCATGCTGGGCGTGCTGCTCAGCCAGATCCTCGGGATCAGCCGGATGATGCTCGCCATGGCCCGCCGGGGCGACCTGCCGGCTCACCTGGCAGAAGTGGGGAAACGGCGCGGCGTGCCGACCCGCGGGATCCTGGTGACCGGAACCATCGCCCTAACATTGGCGCTGGCGGGCACGCTGGAAGTGGTGATTTCCGCCGCCGCGTTCACCATCCTGATCTACTATTCGATCACCAATCTTTCCGCCCTGAAATTGCACGGTCGGGATCAGCTATACCCGCGCTGGATCGCCTGGTCGGGTCTGGCGACTTGCATCGCGATGGCGCTTTCGCTCAAGCCGGTGACGGTGATTTCCGGCCTCGGGCTGCTCGCGGCGGGCTTCGCGTTGCGGGGGTGCTTGAGAGGGTTTCGGAAAAATTGATTCCACTGGGTCAAGCCGGTCCGTCCCCGCCCATGAGGGGACTATGAAATGCGATTCTCTCACCTCATGGGCTCGCCACGGGCGAGGCGGCCGAAGTCCGCCTCTCCTTAAATGGCCGGCTTTGGTTTTCTGATGAATTGAAGATGGGTGGATTTTCCACGGTTGATTTTCGTTTTCATGCATGCATGAGTGCATGCATGAAAACGATCACGTTGGACGATGACGCTTACGAACGCTTGAAAAGCTGGAAACGCCAGGGCGGCGATTCCTTTTCGGCGGTGGTGAAACGCGTGGTTCCTCGTGCGGGCACCTTGGAGGCCATGGCGCGTTTTGCGGTCGCGCGGGCCGGGGTGGATAAGGGGCGCGACGACTTGCTCGAGTCGGCCATTGCAAGCCGCACTTCAGCCAAGCACGAACCATGGACTTGATCGCGGACACCACCTTTCTCGTCGGATTGTGGCGTCGCCAATCGTGGGCGCTGGCTTTCGCGAACGCGAATCCGGGCAAGGCGCTCGGGATTCCTTGGGTGGTGCGGGGAGAATTCTGGCACGGGGCGGTTCGCGCGGGGCATGCTGCGGATGAGGTGGAGCACTTTCTGGCGCTTGGCCTGCCGCTCGATGATCCAGCGGAGGTGGTCATGATCTATGCCCGCGTCGCGGCCGCTTTGCAGGAAAGGCACCCCGATATCTATCAGCGGATCGGCCAAAACGATTTGTGGATCGCGGCGGTGGCGGTGCAGGCTGGCTTGCCACTGCTCACCCGCAACCGGCGGCACTTTGAGCGGATCGAGGGGCTGTCGCTGCAACTGCTGGACTCCTGACTTCCGGGTTTTCCGAATCGAGGCTTTCGAGAGCGCCTGTGCAGCTGCTGCCATGCCCGGCGGTGCAGCCAAGGCAATGGTTGGCGGTTAGAATGGATTGGGCGGCCATCGACTCCGGCGTCACATCCCAGAGATGGAGTGGCTTGCCATCGGCACGCTGGTGAATGGGTGCTTGGAGGTCGTCTGGGACGCATGGCCGTTCGACGAAGGCGGCAACCCTGGGCTGGTGGATGTGACGCCGTTGGCTCCCGTTTTTTCAGAGGAATTGAACGTGCTCGCCGGTGCGGACGAAATGAGCACCCACCGCTTGGGTGGACAAACACGGAGCTAACTTTGGCTTCTCAATGGCGTCGACGCTCATAGAGCGCCGCTACAAGCTGTAGGGAGGTCGTTTCGTGAGGTCAGAATCCCTTACCTCGGCGTGCCGAGGGCGGCAAAGAGGCGGTGCTGGGCGATGTTGTAGTCGAGCACGGCGTCGATTTCGGCTTGGCGGGCTTCGGCGAGGGTTTGGATGGAGGCGAGGGCTTCGATGGGCAGGCCCTGGGCTTCCTGGAGGCGGGCGGTGGTGAGTTCGTAGGATTTTTTTGCGTGGCCGGACGCACGGGAGCCGATGGCGAGGCGGGCGCGCTGGGCGTGGACTTCGGCGCGGTAGCCGGCGACGTCGGAGGCGATGGAGTCGAGGATGCTCGCCTCGCGGAGGCGGGCGAGTTTGAGCTCGGATTGTTTTTCGCGGGCTTCGGCGGCGTTGCCGAAACCGAGGCCTTCGAGTTTCCAATAGATCATCGCGGTGACTTCCTCGCGGTTGTCGCTGGCATCGGTGGCTCCGCCTTGGCCGGCGGCGAATTCGTAGTTCGAGTATCCGGCGGAGACGTTGGGGAGGAAGGGTTTGACCTTCTGCTGGGTGAGGCGGTGGCCGGCGGCTGCAACTTCGGCGCGCATCTGGGTGGTTTCCGGACGAAACTTGAGCGCGGTGGCGACCATGCGGGCGACCGGTTCGTCGGGGTTGACGAGGTTGGTGGCGGCGACGTTGCGGTCGGTGGGGACGAGGGTGAGGGAAACGGGAAGATGGAGGATCCGGGCGAGGGCGGTCGAGCGGCGGATGAGGTCGGCTTCGGAACGGGCGGTCTGGCCTCTGCGAAGCAGGTGGGTGGCGGCGGCGCGTTCAGCATCGGCCTCGAGGCCTGCGCCGGCTTCGGCGAAGTTGCGGGTGGAGTCGGCGAGTTTTCCGGCGGAGCCTTCGATTTCGCGGGCGAGCTGGAGTCCGGCGCGGGCGCGGACGAGTTCATAATAAGCGGCCGCGGCGTCGGCCATGATTTGGTGTTCCTTGGCTTGGGCGGCGGCGACGGCGGCGGTGCGGTCCTGGCGGGCGGCGAGCGGCGCGAAAATGGCGCGGCTGAGCGAGAGGTCGAGGCCGATCCCGGGGACGCCGGAGCTGGTGCCGAGACCAGAGGAATCGCTGACACGCTTGGCGGGCACGGGGGTGCCGAGAGTGTCTTGAAGCAGGCCGTTTTGCTTGGCGAAGGACGCGCCGACGGCGAGGTCGGGGACGATGGAAAGGCTGGCGCGGTCGGAGCGGGCGGCGGCGGAGTTCGCCTTTTCGATGGCGGTGGCGAGTTCGAGGTTGCGGCCGGCGGCGAGCTGGAGGGTGGTGGCGAGATCGATGGCGAAGGTGCCTTCGGAGGGCACAGCGGTGTGGCCCTTTCCTTGGGAAAAAGACGCCGGGGCGTCGGGATCCGCACTCTCCTGGATGGAGCTGCAGGAGGATAGAGCGAGGATGCTGATCGCAGTTGCGAGAAATGAGTGGAAGGTTCGGGCGGATGATTTCATACTAACGGAATCTGGGTGACATGGCACCGGGACGGTGCCACCACGGCCTGCGGCGAGACGCCGCAGCCACGATTTCAGGCGTAAGGGCTTTCGGGATCGGTGGGATCGAGAGAGGGCGAGCGGACGATTTTCGAGGAAAGGATGGCGAAGACCGAGGGCAGGACGAAGAGGGTGGCGAGCGTGGCGAAGACTAGGCCGCCGATCACGGCGCGGCCGAGCGGGGCGGTTTGGTCGCCGCCTTCGCCGAGGCCGAGGGCGAGCGGCAGCATGCCGGCGCTCATGGCGCAGCTGGTCATGACCACGGCGCGGAGGCGAGAACGCGCGCCGGCGATGGCGGCGGCGACGGGATCGCCGGAGAGCGGGTCAGGATCCTTGGCGAAAGGCTCGACGATGTGGCCGGAGACGGCGGAGGAATCGGTGGTGTTCTTGCGACGGAAACTTTCAGCAAAAGTCACCAGCAGGATCGCGTTGGCCACCGCGACGCCGATGGCCATGATGGCACCGATGCCCGACTGGATGTTGAGGGTGGTGCCGGTGATCCAAAGCGCGACGACGATGCCGGCGAGCACGGCGGGCGTGGTGGAGATCACGACGATGGCGAGGCGCACGGATTGGAAATTGGCGCAGAGCAGCAGGAAGATGACCACCACCGCGATGAGAAGGCCGGAGCTGAAGCCTTCGCTAAGTTGCTCGTAGGGCACGACCTGGCCGCGCAGATTGACCTTGGTTTTGCCGTCGGCGGGCTCGCCGACATCGGCGATGACTTTTTTCACCGCGTCCATCGCCCGCCCGAAATCGGTGCCGTGGATGTTGGCGGTGATGCTGACGACGCGGGCGAGATTGTAACGTTCGTAGGTGCCGACGGCGGTGCCTTCGGTGATCTCGGCGACGTTGCTGAGCAGCACCGGGCGATCGTGGGAGGATTTGATCGGGACGTTTTTCAAGTCTTCGATCGACTGGGTGAACTCCTCGGGGATCTGGACTTGGAGGTTGAAGGAAATGCCGGATTTCGGGTCGGCCCAGAAGTTGGCGACGGTGAAGCGGCTGGAGGTGGTGGCGGCGACGAGCGAACGGGAAACGTCCTGGACTTCGACGCCCAGCAGACCGGCGCGCTCGCGGTCGATGTGGACGTTGACGGTGGGGAAATTCAGGTCCTGGCCGAACTGGAGGTCGCGGAGGAAATCGATTTTGCGGAGCTCGGTGAGGATTTTGTCGGCGTGGGCCTTGCTGGCATTGAGGTCGGGGCCGCTGACGGCGATTTCGAGCGGCGTGGGAGAACCGAAGCTCATCACGCGGCTGACGATGTCCTGTGGCTCGAAGGAGATCGAGACGTCGGGCAATTCCTCGGCGAGCACGGCGCGGAGTTTTTCCTTGAGAGCGGGAATCTTCACGTCGGCGTCGGCGGTGAGTTGGACCGCGAGGAAACCTTCGCCGGGACCGCCGTTCCAGAGATAGACGAGGTTGACGGGAAACGAGGAATTGTGGACGCCGACCATGCCGATGGAGATGGCGACCTTGTCCGCGCCGCCGACCTCGCGGCCGATGGTGTCGAGGATGCGGGTGGCGATTTTCTCGGTGATGGCGACCTGGGTGCCGCTGGGGGCGCGGAAACGGAGCGCGAACTGGCCGTTGTCGATCTGCGGGAAAATTTCGCGCCCGAGCTGTGGGCCGATGAGGGCGATGATGCCAATCGTGACAACGAGGTAAACCGGGACAAGCACCCAGCGCGCGGCGACGGCGGCTTGGCCGAGCGGCGCGAAGACGCGGGCCAACAGCCCTTCGCGCTCGGTGCGGTGGCCGTCCTTTTTGAGAAGCCAGACTGCGAGGATCGGCACGAGCGTGCTGGACAGGAGGAACGAGGCGATCATCGCAAAGCCGACGGCCAGCGCGAGCGGCACGAACAACGCCTTGGCCGCGCCGACCATGAAAAAGGCGGGGATGAAAACCGCGAGGATACAGACCATCGCGAGGAACCGCGGCAAGGTGGTTTCCAGCGTGCCCTCGTAGGCGGCGCGGGCGAGCGACTGGCCACGACCGAGATGGGAGTGGATGTTTTCGATGGCGACGGTGGCCTCATCGACCAGGATGCCGATCGCCAGCGCCATGCCGCCGAGGGTCATGAGGTGGATGCTTTGGCCGGTGATCCACAGCGCGAGGCTGGCGGCCATGAGCGAGAGCGGGATGTTGATGACGACGATGAACGCGCTGCGCCAATCGCGGAGGAAGACGAGCACCATCAAGCCGGTGAGGATCGCACCGAGCGCGCCTTCCTTGGCGAGGTCGTTGATCGATTGTTCGACGACGGGAGATTGGTCGAACTCGTAGGAAACGGAAATGCCCTCGGGCAGGAGTTTCTGGAACTCGGGGATGTTGGCGCGGACGGATTTGACGACATCGAGGGTGGAGGCGTCGGCGCGTTTGGTGACCGGGAGATAGACCGAGCGCTTGCCGTTGGCGAGGGCGTAGGCGGTGGTGATATCGGCTCCGTCGGACACCTTGGCGATGTCGCGGAGGAAAACCGCGCGGCCGGGTTCGCTCTTGAGCGGGATGCCTTCGAGCTCCTTGATGTCGCGGACGACGGCGTTGGTGGGGACGATCGGGTATTTGCCGTTGAGGTTGATGTTTCCGGACGGGCTGATGATGTTGCCGCGCGAGAGGGCCTGGACGATCTCGTCGGGCGAGAGGCCGGTGGAGCGCATTTTATCGGGATCGACCTCGACGATGATGGCACGCGACGAACCGCCAAAAGGCGGCGGGGCGGAAACTCCGGGGAGCGTGGCGAACGACGGGCGCACCTTGTTGAGCGCCTGGTCCTGCATCATGTTGAGCGTGATGTTGGGATCGTCGGTGGAGAAAACGAGGTTGCCGACCGCGACACTGCCCGCGTCGAAACGCATGATGAACGGCGCGACGGTGCCGGGTGGCATGAAGGCGCGGGAACGGTTCACCTGCGCGACCGTTTCCGACATCGCCTGCGACATGTCGGTGCCGGGGTGAAACTGGAGTTTCATGATCGAAGCGCCCTGGATGGACTTCGATTCGACGTGCTCGATGCCGGCGATGTAGAGGAAATGGTATTCGTAGCGGTAGGTCAGGTAGCCCTCCATCTGGGCCGGATCCATCCCACCATACGGTTGGGCGACGTAGATGGTGGGAATGCCGAGCGGCGGGAAAACATCACGCGACATGCGTTTCAGCGCGAGCATCGCCCCAAGTGCGATGGCGATGGTGATGACGATGATGGTGAGCGGTCGGCGGAGGGCGAAGGATAGCATGGAGATGATGGGAAGTGCCGAGTGATCAGTGATCAGTGATCAGTGGGAAGAGAAGAGGTGATCAGGGGACGATGACCTTGTCGCCATTGGCGGGACCGGAAGAGAGGACGGCGGTGCGGCCATCGACGGCGGCGAGCGTGACGGGTTGGTCGCGCGGCGTGCCATTTTCCAAAACTTGGACGAACCGGGAGCCGTCGGCTGCGGTGCGCAGGGCGGCAAGCGGGACCAGCACCGCGTTTTCCAAGGTGGCGAGGGTGAGGGTGGCGTTGCCCATGCTGCCGGCGAGGATCCGGGTGTCGGTGAGGTCGATTTCGGCGGTCATCGTTTTGGTGATCGGGTCGAGCGAACCGGCGATGCGGGTGAGCTTGGTGGCGAGTTCGAGTCCGCCGATGACGAGGCGGGCAGGATCGCCGATATCGGCGAGGGCGGCGGCGTGTTCGGGGATGTGGATGCGGACGCGGAGGGTCTCGGCCTGCTCGAGCGTGAAGAGCCGGTCGCGGGTGGATTGCGGGCCGACGAAATCGCCAAGCTCGGCGCGGCGATCCACCACGACGGCATCGAAAGGCGCGGTGATGCGCGTGTATTCGAGCACGGCGCGGGCTTCGGTGGCGCGGGCTTCGGCGGCGAGGGATTCAGCCTCGGCACCGGCCATGGCGGCCTCGACTTCGCCGACCTTGGCGTCGGCCGATGCCAGACGGGACTGGGTTTCGTCGCGGGTCTTGGCGGTGATGGTGCCATTTTCGACGAGGCGGGAGATCCGCGAGAACTCGGATTTCGCGGCAGATGCGTTGGCTTCCGCGGCGCTGAGCATCGAGGCGGCCTGGACGATCAACTGCTTCGAAGCGCGGGCTTCTTCGGCGCGGGCATCAGCGGCGGCGGCGAGTTCCGGGGCGTGGATCAAGGCGAGAAGATCGCCTTTTTTTACACGGCTGCCGATGTCCGCATGCACTTCAGCGATCCAACCGATGGCGGTGGTGCCGAGGTGAATGCGGTGGTAAGGCCGCGCCTCCGCGGGCAGCGTGACCGATTTCACCCAAGGGCCGGCCTTGGCAGGCACGGTCTTGGGTTCCTGGGCGATGGCGGGCAGGGCGAGAAGGAGCCAGAGGAGGGGTTTCATTTTTTCGCGAGTTTGGCATCAACCGACAACGGGCCGGCGCCGGTGATGAGCAGGTAGAGGGAGCCAAGCAGCATGGCGATGTCGTTGCGGGACTCGTGCAGCATGCTCAGCAAACCGTAGCGGGGCAGCGGCCGCAGCGAGAATCCCAG
>JBIPND010000299.1:0-4842 GCA_044374015.1 Luteolibacter sp.
CACCGATTACGATCTCGGCGTGCATGAAAAAGGCGCGGGCAAATCGCTGGTGTATTTCGACGAGGAGACCAAGGAAAAGTTCCTGCCGCACGTCGTCGAACCGTCCGCCGGTTGTGACCGCACGGTGCTCGCGCTGATCTGCGAAGCGTTCGACGAGGAGACCCTAACCGACGACAAGGGCAAGGACGAGATCCGCACGGTGCTGCGCTTCGTCCCGCGCATGGCTCCGATCAAGGTCGGCATTTTCCCGCTGCTGAAAAAGAATGAGGAACAAGTCCGCATCTGCCGCGAAATCCAGAAAACCCTCCAGCCATGGATGAACGTCTTCTACGATGACGGCGGCGCACTCGGCCGCCGCTACCGTCGCCAGGACGAAATCGGCACGCCGTTCTGCGTCACCGTCGATTTCGACACCCTCGGCGAACAAGGCGACGAACTCAAAGGCACCGTCACCATCCGCCACCGCGACTCGATGGAGCAGGAGCGCCTGCCCATCAGCGGCCTGCTTGCCTGGCTGCTGGAGCGCGTCCGCTGACCCCGGATTTCCCGCATCCGCCAAGCGGGTGCGGGCTCATCTCGGAAATCCATGTGCCACCATGGCGATAGAGGCGAGCTTGCATCTTGTCAAGCTTTCATGGTGATTATTTCTTATCTAAATCGCTCAATATCAGTTATTTGCGAGCTAACCTGACGCGAACGGGAGTTTATCCTCAGCAAGACAATTGGCTCCCAACGGGAGATAGCTGGAAAAACTCAGGTCAAAAAGGGGATGCCCTCAAGGGCTTTTTCGACCGCGTTGAAGCGGTTGGAGGGGTTGTCTTTGGTGCCGACCAGATAGTCGCCGCCTTTTTCGACGATGACGCGCAGGGTGGCTTGCTTGTTGTGGAGCGGATCGGCGGCTTTGGGGGCGGCGGGGATCGTGAGGTCCCGCCTCCTTACGCCAACTCGCAGGCGAGGCGGATCGCCGCAATCATCGACGACGGATTCGCAAGTCCTTTGCCGGCGATGGCAAATGCAGTGCCGTGGTCTGGGCTGGTGCGGGGTTTCGGCAGGCCGAGCGTGACATTCACCGCGCTGTCGAAGTCGAGCAGTTTCAAAGGGATCAGGCCTTGGTCGTGATACATCGCCAGCACCGCGTCGAAATCCCCGCGCGCCGCATCCCTGAAAATCGCGTCCGGCACCGCCGGACCGGTGAAAACTGCGACGCCGCTGGCATTGAGCTTCTGAATGGCCGGCAGGATGACGCGCGCCTCCTCATCACCGAACGCACCGTGTTCCCCCGCATGCGGATTGAGTCCGGCGACCGCAATCCGCGGCGAGGAAACGCCCCGGCGCTTGAGGAAATCCGCAGTGAGCAGGCCAATCCTAACAATCCGCTCGCGGGTCAGCAACTGCGGGACCATCGCCAGCGGTTCGTGGATCGTCGCCAGCCCGACGGTGAGCGTCGCGCCGGTGAGCAGCATCCCGTAGTCGCCGACGCCGAATGCGTCCGCGAAATATTCGGTCTGGCCGGGGAAGGGGAAACCGAGCGCTTGCAGGCCTTCTTTGGAAACCGGGCCGGTGACCACCGCATCGGCGCGGCCATCCTTCAACTGACGAACCGCTTCGTCGAGTGCCGCCAGCGCGGCGGCCGCCGAAACGGCATCCGGCCTGCCGGGCACGCCCGCGCTGCGATCGCCGAGCATTTCGAGCTCGAAAGCCGCGGGGATTTTCCCCGAGGCGAGCGCCAGATCGATGACCTCGGGCCCGACTCCGGCAGGGTCGCCGAGGGTGATAAGAATGCGTGGCATGTCGCAAGTATCGTCGGATCGAAGGGCCTGCCAAGCCGGGAATCCGGCGGATGGCAGTTGCGGAATCGATTAGTGTTCAATGCTTGCAGGGGCGCGGGGGGCCCGATTATGTTGTCGTGCATAGTGAAAATGTGCGTGCGATTGATCTTGTCCGGATGCTTGTGCGGTGCGCTGACCCAGTGCGGCACCTCGTCGATGGGCCGCGGAAATTTGGGCGGACCGACCGTCGAGGAGCGCAACGCGAAAATCGCCAGCGAGCCGCCCGGTGATTATTTCGTCGGCCGCCGCTACTTCGTCGAAAAAACCCGGTTTTGGGGATACCTGCGCCAACCCCGCCAACCTTGGAGCCGCGCCAAGCTGGTGATCATGCGCGAGGATAAAAAACGCACCCCGGACCGGCTCTCGGAAAGCGGACCGGCGGGCCAGCGCTACGCCTTCGATAACAATTACGAGTATCGCATCCGCGGTTCCTACACCGGGGATCAGGCCTACGATCCTAACAGTAATCAGTTTGTTGCGGTATTCATGCTCACCGGATACGAACTGGCGGATCGCCAGCCCGGCTGGCTTTTCCGTCCGGATGATCGCTACGTCCGCAACCGGATCACCATGACACCCCGCTGAGTTTTTTCACCCACCTTCCCCGGAAAACCCTTGATGAAAACCGATGATAGACAACGTTCCCTCCGCTCGAATCGACATGAGCGGTCGATCGGAGACGCCCCGAGCCTCGGGCGTGTTTCCCGGATCTCCGGCACCGGCCTGCCGAAAGGCCGGACCCGCCGGCGATCCCGCAGCGGCCGCGCGGCGCAGTCGAGCCGGTTCAAGATTTTGAGCTGGTCGATCATCGTGGGTGGGGTGGCGCTGGCCGGCATTGGCGCGGCGATTTTCATGTGGCTGCGGATGCGGATGGAAGAGGCGTCCGCCACCCACAACCGCAGTCTGGATGTGCCTGAAATGGTGGTGCGGGTGCCATCGGAATTTCCCTCGCCGCCGGAAGCCGAGGCGCTGGATCTGGTGAATCGCGCGCTCGCCATCCGCGATCCCGCAAAGCTTCCGGCCTACTTTCGGCTGGGAGCGGCCAGTCCCGACGCCATCATCGGGTTTTTGCAGGGACTCGAGTCACGGGATGGAAAGTTAGCCAACAGCCGCTGGCTCGGGAGTATGGATGCGAACGGCCTCAGCCTTGACGGCGTGCTGGTGTCCTTCACGCAGGAGGACACCACCCGGCAACGGCTGGTTCCTCTAACACCCGACGCTGCGGGCGTCTGGAAAATCGATTTTGAGGCGTTCGCGCGGGTGGTGGATCCCTCCTGGCAGGAACTGTTGGAGCAGGGCGCGGCGGAGGCGAAAGTGCGGGTCCATATGGCCGGGGACACTTATTTCAACGGTCCTTTCAAGGATGACAAAGAGTGGATCTGTTATTCCATCGGTTCGCCAGACATCGACGAGATCTTGGTCGGTTACTGCCGGGTCGGCTCGCCTCAGGCCGAGGCGACCCGCTGGATGTTTTCCAAAGGTGAAAACCGCCACCGTGCGCTGCTGCAAATCCGCCGGGTGGAGGGGGCCTCGGCCAAGCAGTTCGAAATCACCCGGGTGCTGGCGGAAGACTGGGTGATGGGTGACAAGCCCTTTGACGAGGGTTTCAATTGAGCTGAAATCCCCCCGTTTTTTTATGTGCTTGCGGTGGCGATGGCGATTCGTCTATAGATCGATTCCTCAGCTCGAAGATGTTAATTAACATCGACCTGATTTTCGCCTCGACCCCCCCCGTCGTGAAAAATTCAAAAGATATCCAGCGGGACATCCGCTCACCTCACGGTCATTCTTCGAGAGCCCCCCTGTCGCTCGGCAGGGTCTCGCGGATGTATTCCCGCGGCCCAGCCCCCCAAAGTTTCTGGAGGATCCGCCGACGAGGCAGGCGGCGCGCCTCTGGTCCCCAAAATCCGGCGCGGCGGAAGTCGCTGTTTGCCTGGTCGCTCGTGTTGGGAGGCATCGCAGTGGCGGTGATTGCCGGGGCGATCTCGCTGTGGTTGCTGCCACAGCTGGAACGGAGGACTGATTTGTCAAAAATCTCCATGGAACTGGAGGAGGCGAGAGTGCGGGTGGCCTCGCGCTTTGCGTCGCCCAGCGAGGCCGACGCGCTTCGTTGCGTAAAACGGGCGATGGCCAACCGCGACCCGTCCGCAGTGCAAGGTTTGTTTCACCCGGGCGTGGCGGATCCTGCGGAGGTGGTGGAGTTCTGCCGCGCCACGGAGCTGCGCGACGGCCCGATCGAACGCTACCAATGGCTCAGCAGCATGGATGCGCATGATGTGCTGTTGGAGGGGGTTCTGGTGGTGTTCAAGGGCGGCGAACAACCGATTGAGCGACTGGCGTTGCTGACCCCGGATGCGGAGGGAAACTGGAAGGTGGACTACGATGCATTCGCGCGGTCGGTGAAACCGTCCTGGGATGTTCTGCTAGGCAGGCGGGACGATGTGCCATCCCCGAAGCGGGCCCTGGTGCGGGTGTTCGTGGCGAAGGATTATTATTTCAACGGTCCGTTCCGGGATGAGGCGGAATGGGTTTGTTATGGAATCGCTTCGCCGGATATCGATGAGTTGCTGCGCGGCTACTGTCGGGTCGGATCACCGGAGCAGCTCGAACTGGAAAATTTGTTAGCTGATGGTGAGCGCATGCGGCGGGCGACCTTGGAGCTCACCCGGGTTGAGGACGCGGAAGCCCGGCAGTTCGAGATCACGAGGATTCTGGCGAAGGACTGGGTGATGCCGAAGCCTTATGGAAATAAAGGCTGAGCCGCCTCAGGCCGGCTCTTCGAGCACGATCCGCGGGAACACCGGCTTGGGCTTGCCGATCGCGTGGCCGTCGGGGAGCAGGCCCCAGTGGAGGTCGGCGAGCTTGAGAGTGGTGAGTGACGGCAGGTTGAGTTGGGTGGCGAGTTTGGCGGTGATCTCCGGCAGGATCGGGGAGATCAGCACCGCGATGTGGGCGACGCTTTCCGCGAAGTGATAGAGAACGGTGGCGACGCGGTCCTTGTTTTCCGGATCCT
>JBIPND010000301.1:0-4834 GCA_044374015.1 Luteolibacter sp.
TCCGCCTCGTAGCGCGGCGGGCGCGAGGAGATCAGGAAAAAGCAGATCAACAGGAAGCCGATATCGGCCATCGGCGCGAGTTGGACTTCGATGGATTGTTCTTCCCGGCGGCGGAGGATCATGGTGTCAGCGGGTGGCGTTGAAGGTTCCGAGCACGATTTCCACGGCCCCGGCCTCGGCGCAGGCGCGGTAGAATTCCTTGGTCTTGAGCGCGGCGGTGGCCGCATCGGCTCGCAGATAGACCTTGAGCGGCGGGAACTCGATCATCCGCCGCTTGAGGTGGCCGGTCAGCGCTGCCAGATCATGCGCCTCGCTGCCAAGGTAATAGGTCCCCGCCTTGTCCACGTTGACGATCACCCGCCCGGCCATGTCGGACGGGACCACCGCCGCGGTGGCGATCGGCAGGTCGATGGGCACGTCATATTCGTTTTCCGCAATCTCGTTGGTGACCATGAAGAAGATGATCATGATCCAGGTGATGTCCACCATCGGCGCGATCTGCATGCCGACGTCGTCGACGATCCTGCGTCTGATTTTCATGATGTTAGGTGGGGGTCGCGGGGTTCAGGCTTCTTCGGCGGGTGCGCCACCGATGAAGCCGTTGATCAGGTTGGACGCGGAGTGCGCGAGTTGGCTGACGTGGGACTGAAGCATGTTTTTAAAGATGAAGTAGGCGAGCATCGAGGGAATGGCGACGATGAGCGCGGCGGCGGTGGTGATCATCGCCTCGCCGATGCCACCCGCGAAATCGGACGGTTTGGTGGCTCCGGCGGCGAGTTGGTTGAAACTGCCGATCATGCCCGACACCGTGCCTAACAACCCAATCATCGGCGCAACGGCGGCGAAGGCGTTGAGCATGTTCACCCACAACATGTATTTGGTTTCCTCATGGAAAATCGTTTCGGCGGCGACCGCTTCAAGGTCGGCCTTGGAATAAACGGCGACGCCCGCAGCCGCCTTGGTGAAGGTCTCCCGGATGACATGGGACAACGAACTCGGATCGGCGTCGCACAATTTCAAAGCCGCCGGCACATCCTGTTGGGAAAGTGCGGATTCAAGCGATGCCTGCAGCGCGGGCGGCAGCATGGTGCTGCGCTTGATGCGGATGGCGCAGAAGGAAATCACCGCAATGGTGCCGATGGAGGCCAGCGCGATGGCGTGCATGACCCAGCCGCCTTTGGCATAAAGGTCGAGCAAGCTCTCGTTCTGAACCGTGGCGGGCAGCGCCGCGGGGCTCTGGGCGGAGGCGGTCCGGCTGGCGACAGACATGCTCACCATGAACAAAACCAGGGCGATGAAAACGGGGCGGATGATTTGAAACAAGGGTCTCACTTGGGGTGTTGGTTAGGGGCTGGCAGCGGCTCAATCGCCGAAGATGTTATAACGTTTGGGAGGTGGCGGCGGGCCGGTGGGCGTAATTCCAGCGGCCTCCTGGTTAGAATTTTCGTCCGCCTTTTCGGATGCCTGCGCAAGTCTGCCGTCGGCCTCCGACGCCTTGAGTTGGGCGAGCAGCGGGGCGGTTTCCTTGGCGGCCTCGGAATCCGGATAAAGCGCGGCGAGGTCTTCGAGGGTGTTTTTCGCCAGCCGGTTCGCGCCGGTGAATTGGTGGACTGCGGCCGCCATTTTCAAGCCGGCGGAGGCTTCCTTGTCACGGCTGCCGAGGAACAAACTCGGATAGAGCGAGAAATCCAGCGAAAGGTGATAGAGCCGCTCGCGCAGCGGACGGACCTCGTCATCATCCACCCAGCGCGGGTGCGCCTCATCGGTCGCCTTGAGCTCGGCAAAATGCCTTTCTGCCAGAAAAGCGGTGGCGAGCAACATCGCATCCGGATTGTCCGCGTCCTCGGTGATGCTCCATGCGAGCTGGTCGGTTTCCGCAGGCTTGCCGCGTTGTATTGAGCGGATGAAATCGAGAGTGGTCCGCTCGGCGCCGGCACGCGCGGCGCGGGGTTGTTCCGGGTCCTGGCTGCGGATTTGATCGAGGATTTTCCCGGCCTCGTCGAAGGCCGCGGGATCCCCCGCCAGCCGCAGCGAGCGCGCCAGGGCCAGACCCGTTTCCCCGGCATTCGAACCGGGCAGGCGCAGGGTGGCCTGGCGGATTTCCCAATAAACCCTCAACGGCGGAACGGCCGCCGCAGAGGGTTGACGGTGCCACTCGGCCTCGCGCGAGGTGAAGGTGTAGGAAAGCCCTGCTAGATCCGCCAGCGGGATCACCCTCGTCACCAAACCGGCGGGCAGGGTTTTCTCAACCGTGACGGACTGGTCGGTCGCTTGGATGATGCGCACCTTGAGCGGCGCGCCGCGGGCCGGGTCTTTCCAGCGGATCTCATCGAGCTCCGGACGATTCCTAACAAGCGCCTGCATCTGCTCCGCAGTCGGTGCCGCCGCCGCGATGAGTGCGGTGGCGGTGAGCGCGGTGGCGGTGAGCGTGATGGAAATCCGGGTGATCATCGGATGGCGGGTGTCGGCGGAATGAGTCCGCCTTCGGGGTTGGAGGGTTCGATGACGCCGCCGAGCGCACGGGCGCGGATGGCACCGAGCTTGGCCCGCTCGAACGAAGCGAGATCTCCGCGGGTGACCAATTCGGAATAAACCTCGCGCGCTTTTTCCGGCATGCCGAGTTTTTCCAAGGCTTCGCCGCGCTCGAAATACGCATCGGCGACCAGCGCGGGGAAACGGTTGAATAACAGATAGACCTGTTCGAAATACGGCAGCGCTTCCCGGTGCCGTCCGCCGTTGGCGTGCAGCCGCGCGGCATTCATGAACGCTTCGGCGCGGATCGCTGCGGGCATCGACTTGGCCTTTTGCAACGCTAACAGAATATCAAGTCCCTTGCCCGCATCGCGCTTGGCAAGCAGCGCCGCCTTGGCCAGCGCGACCTTGCCACCCAGTTCACCCTCGACCAACGATACACCGCGCGCGTCCGGCGCGGTCTTGGGCATCAACGCGGATTTTTCGTAGCGCTCAAAACTCGCGAGCGCCTCGGGTTCCCGGCCGGCACGCGCCGCGATGAAGCCGAGGCCGGCGAAGGCGCGGTCGCGCTCGGGAGCGCGCGGCCACCACTTGCGCAAGCCTTCGTAAATTACGGCGGCATTCGTGCCATCCGATTTTTCAACCAGCGCGTCACCGACATCGGCAAGGATGCGCGGCGCGGTTTGCTTCGGGTCGATTTCCGGAACCAACGCCGCAAGCGCCTCGCGGGAGTCGCGGATGCGGAGCTCGGGCGGAATGTTTTTGTTAGTCAGATGGAGTTGCGCGAGTGTCCAACCGAGGCGGGTGGCAAAACGCGGTTGTTTCTCCGATTTCGCCTTGGCCAGCGCATCACCGAGCAAGGTTTCCAGTTCGAGCTTTTCGGCACCCGGATAGAATCCTTGAAGTCCAAGGAAAATATCCTCCAGCCCCGGACGGACATCGTCGTTGCCGAAACGCCCGACGGCATCCCAGTAAATTTTCTTGGCCTCCGCGAGGTCCCCTTCCTGCTTTGCCACCCAGCCGAGCCAGTGGAGGCCCTCGGCGATGCGCGGACTGTCAGGCCGCTGTTCCACGAATGCCGTAAAAAGCGTCTTCATGCCCGGAAGATCCTTTTTCAATTTGAAAAGGTTGCCACGCTTCATCCAGCCCTCGTCATGGAAGCCCGGCGCCTCGACGCCAATCCGCGAGTAAGCCTCATCCGCATCCGCAAGTTCCCCCTCAGCCGCCAACGCATCGCCCAGAGTCAGCAGCGCCTCACCCAGCCACTCGCTCTGCGGATGCGCACGGGAAAACTCCCTCAGCGACCTGATCGCCTCCGGATATCGTGCCTCGGCAAAATGACTGTAGTTGATCCGGAATTCGGAATCATCCACATATTCCACGCCTACGCCCTCATCCTTGGCGGCTGCCAGATACTTACCTAACACCCCGCGCGCCTCTTCCCAGCGTTGGTCGAAGTAAAACGCCATGCCGCGCCAGAAAATCACGTGCTGCCACATTTCATCCGTCGTCTTGAGGCGCTTGAGCTGTTGGTCGAAAAGCAAGCCGGCCCGCTGATAGTCCTCGAGTTGCAGGATGTTGTAAGCCGCCATGAATTCCGCCTGCGCCGCGATCGGCTTGTCGGCAAAACGGGTGGCGACATCCCGGTAACCATCGGCGGCGGCTTGGTGTTGGAATTGCCCCTCCAACGCCTGCGCCTTCAAAAACAACACATCCGCCAGATTCGGCTGCTCCGCCAGACCGGCGAATCGTTCCACATACAAATCCGCCGTGCGGGCCGCGCGGGCATAACGCTCCAGCGACATCCACCCGCGGATCAACGCCGCAGTGGCCGCCTCCACAACCGCGTCAGGTTCCATCTGCCTAACCATTTGATCGAGGATCAGGCAACCCTCGCGCGTCCGCTCCAGTTGGAAATAGGCACCCGCCAATCTCAACCGCGCCGCGCTGTCGAACTGCGGGATTTTTTCAAACGCCTCCAACTCCCGGCGCATCTCGCCAATCGCCGTTTGCATCTGCGAAGTGCGCACTTGGTTTTTCGCCGCCATCGCCGCCGCCAAATCCAGTTCGGCCTCGGCCAGACGGGTGGTTTGGAGTCGTTCGATTTCCGCCGCCGTCGGCACCAACCGCAGCAACGAAATCGCCTGGTGGCACGCGCCGTCCTCCAAAAACCGCCCGCCCAACTCGATCAGCAGCGAGGAAAATGTCACCACTTGCCGCGCCTGATCGAGGTGCGCATGAATCGCGCGGGCCAACGTCGCCGCCTCGCCCCATTGCTGCTCCTGCATCAAGGCGTGCAGCAAAAGAATCTTCGAACGGGCTCCCGCCTCCGGGCTGTAGGCCGCGATCTCATCACCGTATT